>JBDLIA010000044.1 GCA_039715185.1 Gemmatimonadota bacterium | reverse complement strand
CGGCGATGACCGCTACGCGCGCCTTTCTTTCGCCGCATCCGACGATGACCTTGCCAAAGGCGTCGCGTTGATGGCCGAGGCGCTGGTGGGGGCCTCGGCCTAAGTCCCTCTGCCGCAGGTCTTCACATGAAGCGCACCATCGCCTCAGCGACCCTCGGCGTAGTCCTCGCCTGGGCCCCTTCCGCGGTCAGCTCGCAGGAACCGGCACCCGACCCGACGGCTACCCTCGTCCTCGTCGATGCTCGCGTTTGGACAGGAGTGCCGGACTCTCCCTGGGCGGAAGCCGTGGCGCTACGCGGCGACCGCGTCCTGGCGGTGGGCAGCGAGGGCGACGTGGAGCCCTACCTGAGGGGGGCCACGGTGCGTTCGCTGGGCGGGGCCTTCGTCGCGCCAGGCTTCATCGACAACCACACGCACTTCGAGCGCGCGGGACAGCTACTGCTCGGCATCAACCTGCTGGACGTGGCGGACGCGGCGGGACTGATTGCGCGCGTACGCGATGCGCGCGAGCGGCTGCCGGAGGGAAGCTGGATCGTGGGCGGCGATTGGGGCGCCTACGAGGCGTGGGAGGCCGGCAGCGCTGGCGCGGTGGAGGCCGCGTCACCCGACGCCTCCGTCTTTGCCCCCGACCGGACGCTGATCGACTCGATCACCCCGGCAACCGCAACGCTGCTCTCCCGCTGGGACCGCAGCGCGTACCTGGCCAACGGCCGCGCGCTGGAGCTCGCCGGCCTCATCTGCGACGCCGACGGGGTCGAGTGCGCAGATGGCTCTCCCACGGGCCGACTGAGCCCGGACGCCGCCGCGCGGGTGCGCGCCGTGATTCCCAAGCGGCCGCTGGAGCAGCGGCTGGCCGAGAGCCGGCTCGCGCTGCGTCGCCTGGCGAGCCACGGCGTCACGACGATCCACGACATCACGGGGCCCAACCAACTCGACGTCTTTCAGCGCCTCAAGGAGCGCGGCGAACTGACGGTGCGAGTGTACGCGCGGCCCACGCTGGACAAGTGGGATGAGCTGGCCGCCGTCGGAATCAGGCACGGACACGGCGACGACTGGGTCCGCATCGGCGGCCTCAAGGGCTTCGTGGACGGCATCATGGGCAACTCGTCCGCGCGCTTCTACGAGTCCTACGTCACCACCGGCGTGCGCGGCGACTGGCGCACGATGATGTCGCCACCGGGCAACATGCAGGCGCTTATCGCGGGCGCCGACACGTCCGGGCTTTGGCCGCAGATCCACGCCATCGGCGACGAGGCGATCGACACGCTGCTGGACATGTACAGCGCGGTGCGCGCCGCCTCTCCCCGGCCCAAGCCGCAACGGGTGACGGTGCCGGGGACCAACGCCTCGATCCCGGAGGGTGACCGCTGGCGGGTGATCCACACGCAGGTCATACGCGGCGAAGGCGTCGCCCGCCGCATGGCCGAAATGGGAGTGATCGCCGAGGTGCAGCCCTACCACGCGATCGACGATATGCGCTGGATGGAGGAGCGCATCGGCGAGCGCGGCCGCTGGGCGTACGCGTTCCGCACGCTGCGCGACGCGGGGGTGCTGCTCTCCTTCGGCAGCGACTGGCCCGGCACCAACGCGTCCTGGTATCCCGCGAGCCCCATCCAGGGGATGTACGCCGCGGTCACGCGGAAGACGCTCGATGGCGCGCCCGAGGGCGGCTGGTTCCCCCAGGAGAGCGTGGACGTGGAGACCGCCCTGCGCGCCTACACGGTCAACAATGCCTGGGCGGCGGGGCAGGAAGGCGAGAAGGGTACGCTGGAACCCGGCAAGCTGGCCGATGTGGTTGTGCTGGACCGCTCGCCGTTCGACGTCGAGCCGGACGGACTCAAGGACCTGCGCGTGCTGCTGACGATCGTGGGCGGACGCGTCGTGTACGAGGCGGGCGAAGAGGCGACATGAGGCTCTCTCCCAGGGCGTTACCGGCGCTCGTCGCCAGGCTGCTCGAGGAAAACTGGCAGTTGGCGCCGCGGGCGTTGATCCCATGGTTGTCGTCTATGGACCGTCGGCCCACTGGGGACCGCGATCCGGACGCGACCAATGAGTTTTGAGGAGATGGCCGTGGAAGACGTGGTGAACGCCGGCGAACGGAGCGACCGCAAGGTTCCGAGCGCCAGATTCAACGCGGCACGTAGCCGTGTTACCCGGACCATGTGCGTCGTCGTCACATCGCTCGTGGTGGCTTCGTGCGACTATGCCGCCGGGTCCCGCGACGTCAGCGCGGACGGCGCCGCCGACCCCGCCCAACTGAGTCATCGTTTCACCCCCGCGAAAATGGGCGAGATCGCGGATTCGGTGCGAGCGTTCGTCGATCGCGGGGGCGTCCCTGCCGTCGTCTGGGGGGCGTTCCACGCTGGCGAGGTAGTCGCGTCCGGCGCCTACGGACACATCGATCTCGAGCATCGCGTGCCAGCCTCGACCGACGCAGCATTCGAAATCGGGTCGATCACCAAGCAGTTCACTGCGGTGGCAGTCGTGATGCTGGCGATAGATGGTCGGCTGACACTGCTGGATCCCATTGACCAGTACCTCGATTACCTCCCGGATCGCTGGGCGGGCGTTACGATCCGCCACCTGCTCACGCACACCTCGGGGATTCCCGACTACGAATCCATCATGACGTACGATGGATACCGCGACGTGCTTACTCCGCTCGATGTCGTGGCCATCGCCGATAGCGAGGAGCCGGACTTCGCCCCTGGGGAAGACTATCGGTATTCGAACACGGGGTACTTCCTGCTGTCCGAGATCGTCGGTCGGGTGAGCGGGGTGGACTTCTGGACCTTCCTGGAGCAAAGAATTTTCGAGCCGCTCGGGATGGCCTCTACCCGGCCGGCGAGCCCGGAAGAAATCATACCCGGACGCGCGCGAGGGTATCGATCGATAGACGGGCAGCGTTTCGCGAGGGATCCGATCCAACCTGCGACGACCGGAGGGGCGGGGGGGCTCTTATCAACGCTGGAAGACCTGGCGAAATGGGATCAAGCGCTTCGCGCCGCTACGGTCCTTCCTGGCCAATGGCTGGACAGTATGTGGACGCCGGGTAAGTTGAACGACGGGTCGGAGACCACGTACGGCCTGGGGTGGGATCTGCGGCCGTATCGTGGCTATCGCCGAGTCCGTCACGGCGGGCAGACCGCGGGCTTTACGGCTTCGCTACAACATTTTCTCGATGACTCGGTCTCCGTCGCCTTCTTCTTCAATCAGTTCGGCACGTCGCCAGGCCAGATCCGGGACCTCGTGCTGCACACTGCGGTACCGGGCTCCGGGTATGCAGACCTGCCTGTTATTTCCGAGCCGCCGTCGCCGGGCGCCGCGTCTGTTCGATCCGTTCTTACGTTGTTGGAAGGCCGCGCTACGGGCGCCGCGGGCGCCGACTCCTTGTTTCTTCGCTGGTTCGATAGCCCGCGGCGGGAGTCAATGCGGGAGGAGATTCGCGGGTGGTTCGGACAACTTGATCGGTTCGAGTTCCTGCGTGCGGAGTCGCTCCCGAGCGGGACGGTCAACGACTTCGGCAATCCAGTATCGGAGATGAGGCTTTACCGGATGACCGCCGGGAGCGTGGTCCGTTACTGGCTCTTCTGGCTGGATGAGGGTGGAAGAGTGACGCACTTCTGGCTGCGCAGGAGTTGACGACGGTAACCGCCTGTCTTCCACGCCATCCAATCACAGCTGTCCCAGGACATTGCGGACGCCGGCCAGGTAGCCTCCTCCGAACAGGTTCACGTGGACCAGCAGGTAATAGAGCTGGTAGATCGGCCGTCGAGCGGGGTAGTCCGGTAGCGTAGGCCGCTCCTTCTGGTAGCCCTCGAAAAAGGCGGGCGGGAAGCCGCCGAACAGCTCCGCCATGGCCAGGTCGACCTCGCGGTGGCCCGCGTAGACGCTGGGGTCGATCAGCGCGCCGATCGGTGCGTCCGCCGGCTCCACCCGACTCGCGACCGGCTCCCTCACGCCGACGCCCTCCCGCGCGAACACCACGTTGCCACTCCACAGGTCTCCGTGCAGCAGCGAAAGGCCTTCCTCCCGGGCGCCGGCTAGCAGGTCGGGGAGCGCGTCGCGTAGGCGTTCCAGCCTGGGCAGCAACCCACCCAGAGTCCCTGCAGCCAGCTCGATCTGCGGAGCCAGCCGTCGTGTCCACCAGAACTCGGGCCAGTCGCCCGCGTCGTCGTTGGACTGAGGCAGAAGGCCGATGAAGTTGTGGGCCGGCCAACCGGGCCCGGGAACCTCGACCGGGGCGGAGTGCAGAGCGGCCACCGCGGCCCCCAACTCGCGCCAGGAAGACCTCTTCGCCGGAGTGGGCTCGAGCCACTCCAACAGCAGCCCCATGCCGTCCCCGGCGGCCGGCAGGCCGAGCACGCGCGGCACCCTGACCGCGCCCGTGGACGCAAGCGCGCGCAGTCCGTCGGCCTCCGCCTGAAAGGTCTGCGCGGCGGGATCACGTGGCGGGGCCCACTTGAGGAAAGCGGAAGATTTCCCCGGCCCGGACACGCGCAGCGCGTTCGCGATGCAGCCCCCGGACACCGCGCGGCAATCGAGGTTGGAGCTGCCCCCGGCGGGTGAGTCACCCTCGGGCTCGGCTCCGGCAAGCGCTGCGAGAACCGCGCGCTCCAGCCCCGGCGGAACCGCTTGGGCGGAGCTCACGCCAAGTCGGGCCTCAGACCTCGCCCAGGTAGCGGTGCACGAACATCACCGCCATCGAGCCCTCGCCGACCGCCGATGCGACGCGCTTCACCGACCCGTGCCGGACATCGCCCGCGCAGAACACGCCGGGCACACTGGTCTCCAGCGGGAACGGCGCCCGATCCGGGTAGCCGACCAGCGCGGCAGCCTCGCTCCACTCCGTGTCCGAGCCGGACATGACGAATCCGTGCTCGTCGCGGGCGATGCGCTCGTCCAGCCAGTCCGTGCGCGGCTTGGCGCCGATGAAGATGAACATGGCGGTGGCGTCCACCGTCTCGCTGGTTTCGCCACCTTCCCGCGCGATTACCAGCTTCTCCAGCCGGCCGTCGCCGATCGCTTCGGTGACCTCTGAGCGGGTCCACACGCGGATGTTGGGGGTGCCCCCGATTTGATCGATCAGGTACTGGGACATGCTCGTCGACAGGCTCTCGCCGCGCACCAGCATCGTCACGGTCTCGGCGTACCTGGAGAAGTACATCGCCGCCTGCCCCGCCGAGTTCGCGCCGCCCACGACGTACACGCTCTTGTCGCGCACCGACCCGCCTTCGGTCATGGCGGCGCCGTAGTAGATGCCGGCGCCGGTCAGGTCCTGCACGCCGGGCGCCTCCAGCCAGCGATACGACACCCCCGTCGCGACCAGCACGGCCCTGCAGTCCACCGAAGTGCCGTCGCCCAGCACCACTGCTCGACAGGGCCCATCCGCCTTGATGCAGGCCACTCTCTGCGCCGTCAAGATCTCCACCCCGAAACGCTTGGCCTGGCTCACGGCCCGGTGCGCGAGGTCGCCTCCCGACACGCCCCCGGGGAAGCCCAGGTAGTTCTCGATCTTGGAGCTCATGCCCGCCTGCCCGCCGGGCGCCTGCTCCTCGACCGCGATCGTCTTCAGGCCCTCCGACGCGCCGTACACGGCGGCGGCCAGGCCGGCCGGACCGGCGCCCACGACGACCAGGTCGTAGAACGGCTTGTCCGCCATGGTCTGCAGCCCCACGAGTTCGGCGATCTCCCGGTTGTCGGGGTTCTGGGCCATCGCGCCGTCCGACAGGAACAGACAGGGGAGTTCTACGTCCCCGGCCGCGGCCACGAGTTGGCCCGCCTCCTCGTTCGTCTCGACGTCCAGCCAGCGATACGGGATGTTGTTGCGGGCCAGGAACTCCTTGACCCTGTGGGACGCCGGCGCCCACTGGTGGCCGACCACGCGGACGCCCTCGAACGGCGGCCGATACGACCCCTTCCACTCCTGGAGGAGGTCGGTGAGCACGGGAAAGAGCTTCTCCTGCGGCGGGTCCCAGGGCTTGAGCAGATAGTGGTCGATGTGGACGTCGTTGATCGCCTTGATGGCCGCGTCCGTGTCAGCGTACGCCGTGAGCAGCACCCTCTTGGCGTCGGGATAGAAATCGGTGGCGCGCTCCAGGAACTCCACGCCGCTCATGGCGGGCATGCGCTGATCCACCAGGAACAGCGCGGACGGATCTCCACGGCGTTTGCGCTCGGCGAGGAGCTCGAGAGCGGAGGAACCCGAGGACGCACGCAGGATCCGATAGTCGGACCCGTACTCCCCGCGGAGATCGCGCGCGACCGCCTGGAGCACGTTTTCGTCGTCGTCCAAGGTCAATACGAACGGCTTACTCATGGGCTGGCCTGAGTCCTAGTTGTCGAGTTCGCGGTTCAAATCAGTTGTGCACTCCTCGTCCCCACCGTGGGGCACTCGTACGGTAAACGCCGTCTCCCCCGGCCTGGACCGAAGGTCGATGCTTCCACCGCACCTCTTGGTGACGATCCGGCGCACCACGTCCAGGCCGAGGCCGGTGCCTTCACCCACGTCCTTGGTGGTGAAGAAGGGGTCGAAGATCTTGCTCTGGATGGCGGCCGGAATGCCGGGGCCGTCGTCCATGATTTCGACCGCCGCGAGGCCATCGTCCCGGTACGTGCGGACCTTGAGCGTGCCCTTGCCCTCCATCGCCGCGATGGCGTTGTCTATCAGGTTGGTCCAGACCTGGTTGAGCTCGCTGCCGAAGGTGTTGATCAGCGGGATGGTCCTGTCGTAGTCGCGCTCGAGCTCGACCCCGGACCTCATCTTGTGCGCGAGGATCTTCAGCGTGTCCTCGAGGCCGTCGTGGATGTCGACGTCCTGAACGGGAGCGCGGTCCATGTGCGAATAGGACTTGACCACGCCCACCAGCTCGCTGATTCCCGTGGAGCTCGACACCACCGTACGCGCCAGATCGTTGACCGCGAGGGCCTGGCACAACCAGCCGACCACGAAGGGTACCGCGGACGCGTCCACTATGTCCTCCAGCGCGTCCAGATCCTCGCTGCCGATGCCGGCCCCGACGAGCGCCGGCGCGGTCTCCCACGCCTTGTCGACGTCGTGATCCTCGAGCCAGTCGATGAGCTCGTCCTCGCTGTCGCTCAACTCTACGGCGGACAGCGATCCCGGGTCCTGCGCGCGGTCCCGGAAGTAGCGCAAGCGAGCGTCCAGCTTCTGCCACTCTTCCACGCCCACGCCAGCCGCGCTGACGCCCACCATCGCCGCCTGGAGCGCGTCGATTCCTTCCACGAGCTGATTCGCCGCCCTGCCCGCGGCGGCGGCCGGGTTGTTGAGCTCGTGGGCGAGCCCGGCCGACAGCTTGCCCAGCGCGGCCATCTTCTCCGTCTGTCTGAGCTCCTCCTCGATCTGGTTGCGCTCGGTGATGTCGTTGAACGTCACCACGCAGCCCACCAACTCGCCTTCCTTGTGGACCGGGTACGACCAGTACTCCGCGGGGAAGGCCTTCCCGTCCGCGCAGAACATGACCTCGTCGTCGACGTTGGTACCCTTGCCCTCCACGAATGCCTTGTAGATGCGGCACTCCTCCACCGGATAGGGCTGTCCGTTCGGGCGCGTGTGATGCACGAGGTTGTGCATGTGCTTGCCGAGCAGCACGTCCACGCTCTCGAATCCGAGTATTTCCGCGCATGCCGGGTTGGCGAAGGTGCAGTTGCCCTGGAGGTCGACCCCGTAGATGCCTTCACCGGTGGAGTCGAGGAGGAGCCGCACGAACTCGTGCGACTCCAGCAGGTCCGCCTCTACCTTCTTCCTGTCGGTGATGTCAACGAACGTCAGTACGCATCCCACCAACTCCCCGTCCTGCTCCATGGGGAAGGACCAGTACTCGGCGGGAAACGCCACGTCGCCCTTCTTGAACATCACCTCGTCGTCGACGTGCGTCCCCTTGCCGCTCCGAAAAGCCTGGTAGATGCGGCATTCCTTCTCGGGATAGGGCGTGCCGTCCGGGCGCGTGTGGTGCACCAGATTGTGCATGTGCTGGCCCAGCAGATCGTCGACGCTGTCGAACCCGAGGATGCGCACGCATGCGGGATTCGCGAAGGTGCAAAGCCCGTTCAGGTCGATGCCGTAGATCCCCTCCCCCGTGGAGGAGAGGATCAGACGGACGAACTCCTCGCTTGCGACTTTCCCCACTGCCTCAGGCGCCCTGGATCGCGCCGACCGCCTCGTCGGTGGTCATGACCTGGCTGGCGATCATGCGGAAGTTGAGCAGCGCCGCCTGGTAGAAGTCGCCGCCGGGGAGCTGCGCCCCCGCCGTTGCGTCCTTGACGACCGCCACCTCGAACCCCTGCTCGGTCAGCTCGCGCAGGTGGGCCTCCACGCACAGGTTCGCCGACATCCCGGCCAGGATCACCTTGTCGATGCCGCGCTTGCGCAGCTGTAGCACCAGGTCGTTCGACTCCGGACCGTAGACCTTGTGGGGGCTCGCCACGACCACGTTGTCGCGCTCGATCAGGTCCTTGAGCGGCTCGTGCCAGTCGGCGCCCGAGCCGTCGAGGCCCTCGGTCGTGATCTGGCCCTTGCGGTCGAACATGCCCACCGCGTGCATCATCTTCTCGAGCGCCCCGCCGAAGTTCCACGCGTGATCGTGCGGGAAGTAGTAATGCGGCGAGACGAAGACCGTCATGCCGGCGCTGTGCGCGGCGCTCAGGAGCTGGCGCAGGTGCTCGACGGTGTTGTTCTCCTGGACGCTGTTGCCGACTACTCCCCAAACGACGCCGTCCTCGGACAGGAAGTCCTTCTGCGGATCTGTGATCACCAGGGCGGTGCTATCCCGTTCGACGTTGAGTCCGGGGTTGGGAAGGATATCGTCGTACGTCTGTTCGGACATTGCTGTGCTCCTCCGCGTAGGCAGCGCCGTGGCCGGGCACGTCCCGACCTGCCGACTCCACCGTGGTCAGTTGGGTTGTGGTCGCGTGACGGATGCCGACGCCTCCCACGGAGTGGGGTGCCATCGGCTGGATTCCATTTCTCCCGCTCCTTCGGAATACACCAGTGTCGCAAGAGGTTCACCGGCCGCACCGACTTCAGGAAAGCTCTTCGATCAGGTGCGCCAGCAAGGCCCGCGTGGAACGCTCGACCATGTCGTGGACATCGTCGAATCCCGACGGGCCGCCGTAGTAGGGATCCGGCACGTCGGCGTCGTCATCGGCCGCGGGATCGAACGATCGTAGCAGGTGGACGCGAGCGGTAGCGTCAGCGGGCTTGCGCGCCTTGATCTCCGCCAGGTTGCTCCTGTCCATCGCCACGATGTGGTCGAACTCGTAGTAGTCGTCGGCTTCCAGGCGGCGGGCGCGCCCCGACACCACGACGCCGCGCCGCAGGGCGGTCTCGGCGCTGCGGCGGTCGGGCGGCTCACCGATATGGTAGGCGGCGGTGCCCGCGGAGTCGACCTCGAACGCCCCGGCCGCGCCTTCGCCTCCCGCGTGATGGCGGAACAGCGCCTCCCCCACCGGGGACCGACAGATGTTGCCCAGGCAAACGAAGAGGACCCGGGTCGCGCTACCGCTCGATGGCTCGTTCATGCGGCCCTAGTGTAGGCTCGCCGGGGCGGCGTGGCTAACCTTTCGCCGCCGCCCGGAGCACCCCGTCTTCCAGTCACGCGACCGGTGGCCATGCCGATGGACCAAGCGACTCTGATTCCCCGCGGCGCACGCGCGGGTGCCCTCGCCGGGCTGGCCATCCTGGCTTCGGCCTGCGGTGACCAGGGGCGATCGAGCGGCTCCGCGGACCCGGGAGCGGGCGCGGCCATCGCCGCCACCCAGGGCGCGGACGGGGGAGCCGCGCTCGGCGCCGAGCAGGGCACGTCTCAGCCGACCGCGACGCCCTCCGCGCCCACCTGCTCGCGGTTCGAGACCGTGGCGGAGTTCGCGGTGACTTGGAGGGAGACGAGCGGGCTGGCCCGCTCCGCCCGCTCGGATTCGATCCTGTGGACGCACAACGACTCGGGCGGCGAGGCCTCTTTGGCGGCGCTGGACCTGGCGGGGCGCACGCTGGGCGTCGTGGGCATACCCGGCGCGCGGAACCGGGACTGGGAGGCGCTCTCCGCGGGCCCCTGTGCGGAGGGGTCGTGCCTGTTCATCGGCGACATCGGCGACAACCTGAACGAGCGCGATCCGGTGACCATCTACCGGGTCACCGAACCCCCGGTGGACGCGAGTCGCTCAGCGCGCGCCAGGGCCTGGTCGCTCACCTATCCGGGCGGGCCACGCGACGCCGAGGGTCTGGCGGTGCATCCCGCCACCGGCGAGGTGTGGATCGTGTCCAAGGGCCGCGCGCACGCGATCGAAGTCTTCCGGGTGCCGCTCGGCGACGAGTCGGCCGAGGTTGTCGCCGATCCGGTGATCGCCCTGACGAACCGCCCGGTCACCCCGGGACGCATGATCACGGGCGCGACGTTCAGTCCCGACGGGCGCTGGCTCCTCGTCCGCTCCTACACCGAGCTCTTCTTCCTGCCGGTCGACGACGCGGGCGTCCCCGGCCCTCCCGCCAGGCCGACTGTGGACCTTGCCCCGCTCGGCGAGAGGCAGGGAGAGGCGGTGGAGGCGTTTGCCGATGGCTGGGTCTATTTCACGAGCGAGGCCCGGCTCTCGGGGGCCGCTCCGGTGCTGAGCCGCGCGTCGTGCTCGTTCTAGGCGGCTGGCACGGATGCTGCTAAGGCGCTCGCTCGAAGGGTGAAGTCATAGATGAGGTACCACAGGGGGATCGATGTTGGATTCGGCGCGCGCGCAAGCGCGCCATAGATCGCACGCCGCGGGCGACACGACGCGGCGTCGCGCGAGAATCAGTACGTGGGGCCGGGGGACCAGGGCGTTCCTGATCGCGATCGGGTTCGGCGCCATGGCGCTCCCGGGCTCGGAGCTGGCCGACGGGCTGGACGCTCACGGCATCGCCGAGGCGGCCAACTCGCCGCGGGCGTGGCCGCTGACGGCCGTGCGCGATGCGACGGCGCCCGCGCGAACCCGTGCGGGGGCCACTCCGGCTGCGCTCCAGCGACCTGGTGCCGTGATGCTGTCTCACGCCTTCCTGCGGTCTCCGCGTGAAGGCGCGATCGAGGTCGCCATGGATCGCTTCGGCATCGCGCGGGACCTGGCCGAGGACATCCACGACATGGCTCTGGCGGAGGGCGTCGACCCGTCCATCGCGTTCGGCCTGGTCTTCACCGAAAGCTCGTTTCGCGAGCGCGTGGTCAGCTACGCGGGCGCGCTCGGTCTGACGCAGGTGCTGCCGACGACCGCCGTCTGGATCCTCGACGAGCAGCGCGACGCGGACTCGCTCTTCGAGCGCGACACCAACCTGCGCGCGGGCTTCCGCTACCTGAGCTATTTGCTGGAGCGCTACGACGGGGACCTGCACCTGGCGTTGCTGGCGTACAATCGGGGTCCGGGGACCGTCGAGCGCGTCCTGCGCCGCGGCCGCAGCCCCGACAACGGCTACGCGGACCGGGTTCTGGAGCACGCCGTCTAAGGACGCCCCGCCTGCCGGCCAATCGGCCGGCCGCGCGGCCGATGCGAAAGGGGCGCCGGATCCGACGATCCGACGCCCCTTCTTCGTGCCTCTATCCGGGCCGCGGCCTAGTCCACTAATTCAGGCTCGGCTCGATCAACTCGGCGAAGCTGGTGCGCGCCCTGTGCAGACGGCTCTTCACCGTGCCCAGGTTAACGCCCGTGATCTCCGCGATCTCGTCGTAGCTCTTGCCCTCCAGCTCGCGCAGTCGGAAGACCTTCTGGTGGTGCTCGGGGAGCTTGTCCACCGTCTCCTCGACCGCCTGCCGGAGGAAGCGCTTCCGGTACAGCGAGTCCGGCCGCATGGAAGAGTCCTCGAACTCCAGCGGACGATGCTCCGGGTCCCACTGGTTGGTTAGCCGTTGGAACAGCACCAGCGGGCTCCGCGAGCGGTTGCGCAACTCGTTCTTCGCCAGGTTGGTGCAGATCGTATAGATCCACGTCGAGAATTTCTTGCTCTGGTCGAAGCGATGCAGGTGACGAGTCACCCGCACGAAAGCCTCCTGCACCAGATCCTCGGCGCGGTCCCAATCGCCCGTCTTCTTGGCGATGAAATAGATCAGCTTGTCGCGGTACCTGTCATACAGCTCCCCGAACGCGGTCGGGTGGCCGTCCAGGTGAGCCGCCACGAGCTGGGAGTCGGTGAGCTCGCGCGGAGCAAGCAGACCAACTCGATTCGACGTCTTGACCATAAGAACCTCCATAACGGCGGAGGGCGCCCGGCGTTGCTGCGAGCACCCCCTCGGAGCGCCAATCTGGCACTCGCCGGATATATCTCCTTGTGCGCCTACCGGTTACGGTTCGAGCGCAGCCGGGGCAAGCTACGGCGCACGTGCATAATCGTCAAGGATCGTGCCGCGCCGTTCTGCCAAGGTGGCGGGCGGCCTACTGATCCCGCCTGCCGGCCATCATCGGCGGCACCTCGACCTGATCGTGGCCGCGCTTGTAGACGACCCCGCCCCTCATCACGAATGAGACGTCCATGAGCGCGCCGACGTTGTCCAGCGGGTCGCCCTCCACCGCGATCAGGTCGGCGTACTTGCCGGGCTCGATCGTGCCCAGATCGGCCGATTTGCCCAGCAGGTCGGCCGCGTCGATCGTGGCGGCGTGGATGGCGCGCGCAGGGGTCATGCCTGCCTCCACGAGCAGCCGGAACTCGTCCGCGTTGGTGCCGTGCGGAAACACTCCCGCATCGGTACCGAAGGCGATCTTGACGCCCTCGGCTATGGCGCGCCGTACGGAGTTATCGAAGAACGGCCCTATCTCCAGCGCCTTCTGCGCCGAAAACGGCGTGAGCGAGCCGTCTCGAGCGCCCTTCGTCACCGCGTCGAACGCCATCATGGTCGGCACCATGTAGGTGCCGTGCTCCTTCATGAGGTCGATCGCTTCGTCGTCCAGGATCGAACCGTGCTCGATGGACGCCACGCCCGCGCGCACGGCGGTCTTGATACCCTCGTTGCCGTGCGCGTGCGCGGCGACCTTGCGCTCGGCCATCTCGGCGGTCTCCACGATGGAGCGGATCTCCTCCAGGGTGTACTGCGGCACGCCCACCGCGTCGCCCGCCGACAGCACGCCGCCGGTCGCACAGATCTTGATCACGTCCGCGCCGTACTTGACCTGATAGCGCACCGCCGCGGCGACGTCCTCCGCGCCGTTGGCCACGCCCTGCTCGATGCCGGGCTCCTCGAGAGCGTCGGGCCGGTAGCCGTTCATGTCGCAGTGCCCGCCGGTGATGCCCAGGCCGTGCCCCGCGGTGAATATGCGCGGCCCCGGCACCAACCCCTCGTTGACCGCCTGCTTGAGCGCCACGTCGGCGAAGTCCCCCGCGCCCACGTTGCGCACCGTCGTGAAGCCCGCCATGAGCGTCAGCCGGGCGTTCTTGGCGCCCACGATGGCCGCGTAGCCTGGCCACTCGTGCAGGCGATGATCCGACCTGCCGCCGCTGGGATCCCCGTTGAGGTGCGTGTGCATGTCGATGAAGCCCGGCAGCACGGTCATCCCCGACAGGTCCTCCACGCGGGCGCCGTCGGGGATCGCGACGTCGGCCCCCACCGCCTCGATGCGGTCGCCGCGGATCAGGATCGTGACCCCTTCGCGGTACGTGCCGGAGGCGGCGTCGACGATCCGGCCTGCGCGGACCGCGACCACGGGCCCGTCCTGCGCCGCCGCCCCCACGGGCAGGAGTCCCGAGACGGCGACGAGGCCGGCCAGGGCAGCGAACGCGGCGGCTCGGCGTCCGCGCCGAGTCTTCCTGCCGGCGCGGTCCGGCCCCACCCGATTCCCTGATGTCGCGCTCCCGCGCATGGCTAGCTCCCGTTTGAAAGGTTGGCTGGTACGGCGGAGTAGGGTGCTTCGGTGGTGGCCCCCACGGGCCCGATCTCCTGCAATTCCTGCGGCTTCAGCAGCCGGAACACGGCCCACACGACGAGCAGCGTGAGCAGCAAACCCACCGCCCACACGAGCAGCGGCTGCGACCGGCTGGGCAGCCCGGGCCTGCGACCGTGCCGCACGCTATTCGGTCCTGCGTTCGATGACCACGCCCCGCTTGGCCAGCTCGTCGATGTACTCCGGCGCGGGCACCGCAAGGTCCGGCGTCACGACGCCTCGCCGATCGATACGTCCGTCCGCCTGCATCTGCCCGATGATCGACAGGGAATACCCGGTGGTCCGCTCCATGGCGCTGATCCCGCGCTCCTCGTCCATGCGGTCCAGGAGGTCGTACTCGACCCTGGCGTCCCGGCCGTTCCTGGTCCCCTCCACCACCACCCTGAGCGCCACGAGGTCCGGGCTGTGCGGGCGGCGCAGGTGGGGCTCCACGACGGCGATGAAGGCCTGGCGGGGGACGACCTCTCCGTTGTGGCCGGACACCGGCTCGAGACCGAAGAGGCCGAGTTCCCGCATGGCACGCATGAGTTCGGCGTGCCCCGGGTAGCGCAGCGTCTTGTACTCGACGGTGGGCACCTTCCCCTCCAGCCGCCAGGGCAGCGTCGAAATGCCGCCCGCGGTATGGAACGCCTCCAGGGTGCCCACGTCGCCACCGAACTCGACCGGCTCTATCTCGCTCAGCGGCTCGACCTCGGTGCGGCGGCCGCCGCGCACGATGAACGAGGGGGTCGTGTAGTAGTCGAGCACGCCCTCGAGCGAGTAGACGAGCTGATAGTTGAGCGGCGGCTCGGGGTGTTGAGGCAGGCCGCCCACGTAGATGCGAACGGCGCTGGTCTCGTCCATGGCCGCCATGCCGTCGGCCGCCAGGATATTCACCATCCCGGGCGCCAATCCGCAGTCGGGAACTACGCTGACTCCGGCCGCGCGGGCGTCGTCGTCCAGCTCCAACTGCTGGAAGACGATGTCGGTGTTGCCGCCCAGATCCGCGTAGTGGACGCCGGCGCCCACCGCCAGGCGGGTCATGGGGACGGCGAAATAGTAGGGCAGCGCGTTCAGGCAGCAGTCCACGCCCTGCATCGCGTCGGCAGCCTGCGACTCGTCGCGCGCGTCCAGCGCGCGCAGCTCGAGGCGCGGGTCGTCGCGGCGAGCTTCCAGGAACGGCGGCAAACCGTCCAGCTTCTGGTCGGCCAGCCGCACCAACTCCACGGCGTCGCTCTCCAGCAGGTCGAAGGCGCAGGCAGAGCCCTGCTTTCCGGCCCCCAGTACCAGAATCTTCATCTCGTCTCCAGGCGCGGCTCGGCGGGCGCGCCGTTGCGTTCGGTCGTCACAGGTTCGGAGGCGCGGAGTCTGCGGGGGACGGCCGGACGTGTCAATCCACAAGGCGAAGGGCGCCGGGATCGCTCCCGACGCCCTCGGTGACGCGGCCGGCTCGTGTCGACTCGAAGGCGGGCGACGCCCGGCGCCTCCGGCTTCGAGAATCGCCTACTGATTGGGCGCGTTCTGGATCAGCACGTTGCCGTCCGGATCCAGGACCAGACGCGTGGGCCGGCCCGGCACGCGGAACCGCACGCGGGAGCTCCGCTCGGTGATCTCCGCTTCACGCCTGATGGGCCCCTGGTTGGTCACGAACTCCATTTCCAGGTTGAAATGGAACGTCGGCCAGCTCTCCGGCTGCACCTGCTCGATCTCCACCACCGCGGACCCGGAGTCCCAGCGCCACTCGGCCGCCAGGACGGGGTGGCCCGGGCTGTTCAGCCACTGGTCCATGAACGGCTGCAGGTCCTTGCCCGACACTTCCTCCACTACCCGCTGAAGATCCGCGCTGAGCACGGACCGACCTTCGTTCTCGCGATAGAAGCGCCGCATCGCCTCGAAGAAGTCCGCGTCGCCCACCTCGCCCCGGATCATGTGCAGGACCCACGCGCCCTTCTGGTAGTTCACCGCGTTGAGAAGGTCGAACAGGTTGCCCGGGTTCTCGTCGATCAGCGGGGTGTTGACCACGGGCGATTCGAAGTAGCGCACCGCGTGGCGGTCCATCAGCTCGTCGAACGCGAGCCGGCTGTCCATGCGCTCGTAGATCACCGCGCCGAAGTAGGTGGCGAAACCCTCGGACAGCCACAGGTGGCTCCAGTTCGCCTCGGTCACCCCATCCCCGAACCACTGGTGGGCGATCTCGTGCGCGACGGTCTCTTCGATGCGCTGGCCCTCCGCCAGCGCCCTCTCCGGATAGAAGATGGCGCCCGAATTCTCCATGCCGCCGAAGCGCGTGGACGACTGCACCTGCGCCAGCTTCTCGTACGGGTACGGCCCGATCAACTCGGCGAGCGTCTCGACCATCTGCGGCGAGCGGAAGAAGCTGGCCTTGGCCCGTACGCTGTCCTGAGGAAACGTCCACAGCGTGACCGGCACGCAGCCGTCACGGTTCAGCGACGTGAACCCCCCGCTCGCGCAGTCGTCCAGCATGTTCACGGAGAACACCGAGGCGCCGATGACCATGGTGTACGTGGGGATGGGGACCGGCAGCTCATAGCGCCACAGCAAGCCCGAGCCGACCGGCCAGATGCCGGCCGGACCCTCGGTGGGCGGCACCGTCGGCTCCAGCTTCAACTCTCCGTTGGCGATCACCTGCAGGTCGTCGGGCGCGCGCACGGTGTAGCTGACGGACGCCTTGTCGCTGGGGTGGTCGATGGACGGAAACCAGAAGCGCGCGCGGTCCGGCCAGTTGTCCGCGAACACGCCGCGCACGCCGTGCAGGTTGTTCTGGATGAAGAGGCCGTCGTCGGGCTCACCCGCGTAGACGATCTCGACGATGGCGGTGTCGCCAGCATTGGCGCCGGGCAGCGGCACGATCACCCGACCCTCCGCGAGGGGCGCCTGCACCACCTCCATCGTCCCGGCCGACGTGCCCGCGCGCACGCGACCGACCGACATGCCCGACAGGTCCAGCGGCAGCGGCGTACCCTCGTATTCCGGGGTGAGCGCCACGCGCATGGTCATGACGCCCTGGATGCGGCTGCCCTCGTCGGGGATGTGGAGCGACAGGTCGTAGTGCAGCGCGTCGAAGCCGGCGGCGTAGGGCCCGCTGCCCGGAACCTGGCCGGCCTCCACGGCGGGTGGTTCCACGCCGTAGTTGACCGCTAGCGGATCCGGCGCCGGCGGAGGGGGAGGCGGTGCGGAACCGCCGCAGGCCGCCAGGAGAAGGGTCAGGATTGCGGCCCCGGCCGCGCCACGTCCGACGTACAGGGATGTGACCGTCTTCGCTCGCTCGACTCGCTCCACCACCACCCTCCGGGCTCTGTTGGTTGGACCAGTCGCGGCGCGATCCGGCGCGCGCGAGAGGCTCGCACGCCGCGCCGCCGCTACAAGGTATGGCGTTACCTCGATTCTCGCCTCCATGGCGACGCAAGCCATAGACTGCACTGATCAGGAGCCCTGGAGGTCGTCATGCGCAGAATCCGTTACTCGGTGGCAATGAGCCTCGATGGCTATATCGCAGGCCCCGCTGGCGAGGCCGATTGGATCGCGATGGATCCGGGAATCGACTTCAGTGCATTCGTGGCCCGCTTCGACACGATCCTGCTGGGCCGCAAGTCCTTCGAGTTGATGGCGGAAAGCGGAGGAGATGGGCCGGTGTTCGGCATGGACACCTACGTGGCGTCGCGGACCCTCCGGCCGGAGGATTGTCCTGCAGTCACTGTGCTGGGCGAAAACGCAGAGGAGCGAATCGCGAAGCTGCGTTCGGGCGATGGCAAGGACATTTGGCTGTTCGGCGGGGGGCTGCTCTTCCGGAGCCTGCTCGAGGCCGGTCTCGTCGACGCGGTCGAGGTGGGAATAATCCCCATCCTTCTGGGAAGCGGGATCCCCTTGCTGCCCCCGATCGAAACCCGAGTACCGCTCGAGCTCACCGGCCACCGTCACTACGCAAGCACCGGCACCGTCTTCCTGGAGTACTCGGTAGGACTTTCGGACGATGACGGCTGATCGGCACTCGGCGCACCCGTTCCTCGTGCGGGAGGAGTTCCAATGAAGAACGTGTATCTGCTGCTGGCGATCCTCGGAGCGATCGTCCCCTACGGCTTCTTCATAGCCCATTTCCAGGCCGAGGGGCTCGCGCTCGACACTTTCATCCGGGCGCTGTTCGTCAACGGCGCGGCGGGCGGCTTCACCGCGGACCTGCTGATCTCCAGCGCGGCGTTCTGGGTCTGGCTGTTCGCCAGCCGCGCGAAGAAACCGTGGCTGTTCGTCGGGTTGAATTTCTTCATCGGCCTCTCGTGTGCGTTCCCGGCGTACCTGTACGCCCGCGCACGGGACGCAGATTGACCCCCGACGCAACGGTCCGTTAGGTTTTCGAACGATTGTTCGAAAGCCTCGCACACCACCGCGCCAATGACCGAGCAGGAGATCAAGGACAAGGTCCACAACGGCTACATTCTGGAGTCGCCCGAGGAGATGACCGAGGGCTATCGCAAGGCCCTCATCGTCCAACTGACCGTACAGGGCGACACCGAGCTGATGAGCGCGCCCTCCTACTGGGGCGCCGCGCAGGACGCACCCTCCACCAACACGATGGTCAGCGCGCTCGCCATCATTCAGGACGAGTTGGCGCACGCCAACATCGCCTACCGCCTGCTCGAGGACATGGGCGTGGACAAGGAGTGGCTCGTGTACGGCCGGGAGCCGCACGAGTTCAAGCACCCCTACGGCTTCGACCAGCCGCTGGACAGCTGGGCCGAGCTGGTGGTCGCCAACGGCTTCTTCGACCGCGCCGGCATCACCCTGCTGGGCGACGTCTTCCGCAACACCAGCTACGGGCCGCTCAAGCGCGCGCTCGTGAAGGTGGACCTGGAGGAGACCTTCCACCTGCGCCACGGCGAGGTCTGGATGAAGCGCCTGTGCGCCGGCAACGGCGAGGCCAAGGCGCGGGTGCAGCGCGCGGTCGACTGGATGTTTCCGATGACCATCGAGTGGTTCGGCCTGCCCGACGAGCTCAAGCGCCACAGCGGCCAGCTCGACTACAAGCTCAAGGGCATGACCAATGACGAGCTGCGCCAGGTGTGGATGTCGGCGACGGTGCCGCTGTGCGAGGGCCTCGGCCTGGACGCGCCCGCGCACTACGACGCCGACAAGGAAGAGTACGTGCTGGACTACCCCTTCCCCTGTCAGTACGACGCGGCGGAGAAGCGCTGGCTCTTCGACGAGGGCGAGATCTCCTGGGACGAGGTGTTCAAGCGGTGGAAGGCGCGCGGCCCCATGAACGAGTTCTACGTGGAGTCGGTGCGGCGCAGCCACGGCGACGTGAACCGCCTGGTGGCCGCTTGAGTCTGCACATCCCGCTGCCGACGGTGCCCGCGAAGGCGAGGGTGCCGGAGCACGTGGCGGCGCCGCAGAGCGCGGGGACGCAGCCAGGCGATCGAGGGTCTCTGGACGGCCCGTACTTCCGCAGCAACCTCCCGGAGCTGCGCGCCACCCTGGAGACCGCCGGGTCAGCCGCCCTGGGCGTCGACTACGTCTGCCAAGCGCCGTTCGACCCCGCCGAGGTGCCCGCCGAGACGCTGCCGCTGTGGACCGCGCTGCGCGATGTGCTGGACCCCGAGCTGCCCATCAGCGTGGTGGACATGGGCCTGATATACGACTTGCGACGCGATGGAAGCGCCGTGCTGGTCACGCTGACCTACACGGCCACCGGCTGCCCCTGCGTCTTCTTCATCCGGACCGACATCACCGAGCGCCTCCTGGCCGAGCCCGACGTGGACTCGGTGGAGCTGCGCGAGGTGTGGGACCCGCCCTGGACGCGGGCCATGATGACGGAACACGGCCGCGCCGAGCTGCGCAAGCTGGGAGTCGCGGCGTGACGGCGCGCGCCACGTACCGCGGAGGGTACGCCCGATGACGCTCGAAACAGTATACGAGGTATTCGCGCGCAAGAGCCGCGGCGAGCCGCTGCGCCACATCGGCAACGTGAACTCGGCCACGGACGACCTCGCGCGCGTGTACGCGTACAGCACCTACGACGAGGAGAAGTGGTTCGACATGTTCGTCGTCCGCCGCGAGCAGTTCATGGAGGTCTTCAACCGGGGGGACGGATAATGGCCGAGCTGGAGACGCCTATGACCGAGGCCGCCTCGGGCCCGAGCTACGCCGACCCCGCAGCGCTACCCGACGACGTCCGCGCCGACGTGCGCGACCTGATCCTGTCGATGGCGGACAGCAAGCGACTGCTGGGCATGCGCTACGCAGAGTGGACGCTGGGCGCGCCGGTGATCGAGGCCGGCATCGCGTGCGCGTCCATGGCGCAGGACGAGTGGGGCCACGCGCGCCTGCTGTACGCGCTGCTGAAGGACTTCGGCGAGGACGTGGGCGCCCTGGAGCACGGTCGCGAGCCCGCCCAGTACGCGAGCATCCCCGCGCTGGACGAGGCCGCCGACACCTGGGCCGACCTGCTGGCGATCAACGCCGCGGTGGACGGCGCGCTCAGCGTGGCGCTCGAGGCGCTCGCGCAGTCCAGCTACGAGCCGCTGCGGCAGCGCGCCGCCAAGTTGCTCGACGAGGAACGCTTCCACGCCGCGCACGCGGTGGCGTGGGCGCGTCGCTTCGCCGAGGGCAGCGATGAGGCCAGGAAGGCGCTGGCGGAAGCGCTGAAGGGCGCCATGCCGTCGGCGTACGCGTGGTTCGGCCCGGCCGATGAGGTGGAAGCGCGACTGCGCACGGCCGGCATCGTGCCCGGCGACCGGCAGTCCGCGCGCAGCCGGCTGTCCGAGCGCCTGGAGGTCATCATGGGGCTGCTGGGCATCGAGCCGCCCGCGTTCGGCGAGGGCGAGTGGGCCGGCTGGGACGCCGCCCGACGCCGCCTGGGCGAGGGGCACCCCGACGCCGCTACCATCGAGCAGATCCGCGGCGACAAGAACCGCGCGTTCCTGATGGACTGATGGCGCACGCGCGCGCGAAGGACTACGACCTGCCGGACAGCCCGCCGTGCGCCTTCTGCGGGGGCACCGAGACGGAGCTCCATTCGCCTTTCGGCACGGCGCTGTCCGTCGCCACCTACTGGTGCCTGACGTGCCGCACCGCGTTCGAGTGGGTGAAGTGGGGCGAGGAGGGAGCGCGTGCTCCCGCCGGGGACGGTCCCCTCAGGCGTCGGTGATGTCGTAGAAGCGGATGCTCGGCGGGCCGACGCACGCGGCGAGTAGCTGGTCGAGCACGCCCGTCTCCTGGCGCCACTCCATGTAACTGTCGAATGCGTCCCTCGTCTCCCACCTATCGACAAGAACGATGTTGTCCCTGTCGTCCTGGCCCTGGTGAGCCAAGATCTCGATGGACCCGTCCCTAGCCCGGGTATCGGGCAGGAGTTCCCGCAACGCGGCAACGAGTTGGTCGCCCGTGCCCTCCTTCGCCTGCACCTCAAGCAGAACCATCACTGCCATCAAGCCCCCTCGCGCGACTGCGCCGTCTGTAGGTCGTTTGCCAACACAGCGTAGATACGCCAGCCTGGCAACGCCTGTTGGGCCAGCAGAGTTCCTAGTAGGGCGGCTATTGGTGTTGGACCAGGCCGGCAACCGGTCACGCGCGACTCGCAAGTGGCGTAGGGGGTCGGCTAGGGCGTCGCCTCGCTGCTCCCCGGGCGCAGGCTCGCCAGCAGCTTCTGATCGAACTCCTGCGCCTTCTTCAACTCGCGCGTATCCTCCCGCAGACCCTCCAGCTCGTCCTGCAAGAGCGCGATCTGCCTCGACAGATCGCCCAGGTCAGGGCCCGCGCCTGGGCCGAAGAAAAGGCCGGAGCTACCCCCGCCGCGATAAACCCCCACCGCCTTCTGCCCATCCAACCGACGGCTGTCGTGCCCCAACTCAGAAGGCGGAGAACAATGCGGCTCATCATCGTCGTTGCCACGTTTGGAATGCTCGCACTTCTCGGCGCCCCGCCGGCGGAAGGGCAGGAGGGTACGTACGACCTGTGGTTGTGCTTCGACGCCTGCGACGAGACCGATCGAGAGTCGCTCGCCTATACGAGAGCCGAGTTGGTGTTGTCGGCGGCTCCCCTGAATCTGGATTCCGTGCCCGCTCAGCAGCTGGAGATGCTTGAGCTTGCACACCCTGGCAGCCCGACGACCGCGAACGGCTGTTTCATCACCCATGTAGAGGCGGGGCGTATCTTTCGGCCCGAGAGCGACGTCTTCAGCCTGGTCGCATGGACCCCTAAGGAAGATTCGAAGATCGCGGTCGAAGCGCCCCAGGAGCCCTTCGTCTACTCCCTGGAGCTCGACCTGTCCGGGGATCTCCTTGGAGCCGGAATGGCTGGAGATCAAGAGGTATACGTATCCGGGGCCCTCAGGTCGCCCGAAGACGGCATCCACTGCGCCAAAGTGGCCCGAGCCGTTCTGGTTCGATAGCGCGTCTTGCTAGGCCGATCCCCCGCCCTCGCCGGCCCGCAGGCTCGCCAGCAACTTCTGATCGAACTCCTGCGCCTTCTTCAGCCCGCGCGTGTCCTCTCGCAGTCCTTCCAGCTCATCCTGCAGCAGCGCGATCTGGGCGGACAACTCCCCCAGGTCCGGACCGCCACCCGACTCCCTGACCGCCTTCGCCAGCGTCTCCACGAACGGCTTGACCGCGAGCCTCAGAGTCAAGCCGAAGGTCAGCCCCGCCACCGGGATCATGACCAGGAGGATGCCGAAGATCGGGATGAGCTCGTCGAACATTTCGTGTTCCGTGTGCAGTCAGCGGATCTCTTCGTGGGGCTCCCTACGGCGCGAGGCGCGTCGAGGATTCGCGTCGCGGCTGAGTCACTCACGAAGGGTCGATCGTCGCTTCGTGCGTTTCCACGACCTGCGCCACCCCGACACGATGGGTTCTGAGGAAATCGTTGGCTTCCTGACCCACCTCGCCACCAACGAGCAGGTCAGCGCATCGACCCAGAACCAGGCCGCGAGCGCTCTGTCCTTCCTCTACCGGGACGTGTTGGGGCGCGAACCGCACATCGGCCGGTCGATCCCTCGCGCGCGTCGACCCCGGCACCTTCCTGTCGTGTTGACACGAACGGAGGCCGCGGTGGTGTTGAGCCAGTTGAGGGGGCCGGTGCGGCTAGCCGCCCTGCTGATGTACGGCTCGGGCCTGCGCCTACTCGAGACGCTCCGGCTGAGGGTCAAGGACGTCGACTTCCGGACGAGACAGCTCGTGATCCGCAGGCCCAAGGGGAACCGCGATCGTGTCACGATGCTGCCAAACGCCGCGGAGCAATCGCTACGAGAAAGGTTCGAATCGAACCGACGACTCTGGCGCTCGGACCTGGAGGACGGCGCCGGCTGGGTGGAGCTGCCACACGCCTTCGCACGGAAGTCCCCGAATGCCGGGCGCGAGTGGACCTGGCAATGGGTCTTTCCCGCCACGCGTAGATACCGGGATGAGGAGACCGGGCAAACCCGCCGCCATCACCTGCACGAGTCAGCGGTCCAGAGACGGGTCGGGCAAGCCGTGCGACGCTCCGGGATCAACAAGCGGGCGACGTGCCATACCTTCCGACACTCCTTTGCGACCCACCTCCTGGAGGACGGCTACGACATCCGCACCATTCAGGAGCTGCTCGGCCACAAGAGCGTCAAAACGACCATGAAGTACACGCACGTCCTGAACCGAGGGGGCCTGGGAGTTCGAAGCCCCGCCGACGCTCTCCCGGACCTGAAGGACCCGCGCAGCGTTGGCGCCGGTTAGGCTGACCGCCTGCGCGAGATATCGCGACGGTATCCACGTCCGAGGGGCTCTCGTAAGCCCGGGTGAGCGAATCGCTTGCTCGCGAATCGCTCACCGCCCATCGTGCCCCGTGGCGGCTGACTAGGCGGAACCGCGTTTGGGGCCGGCCCGGTCAGCCTATGAAGAGTTAGGCCGCACGACATCTGCAATCAAGACGATTGCCGGTGGAAATCCGACCTCCGACAATGCCGAGGGGGACTTCATGGCGCGCCGATTAGGACTGATCGCTTGCCTCTGCTGTATCGTCGGCGGTTGTGGGTCAAGCTCCGATTCCCAGCGCGAACGAGGCGCCGCCGCGTCGTCTACCGACGAGGCGAGTGCACACCCGTATCAGAGGCCGCCTCAACTCGAGGACGGTTGGCAGGCGGGGACCCCGGAGGACGTGGGGCTCTCGAGCGAGCCGCTGGAGGCGATGACGGAGGCGTTGCACCGCGACAACTATCCAAACGTGCACGCCGTATTGATCGCCAAAGATGGGAAGCTGGTCTACGAAGAGCACTTCGAAGGGAGAGCAATCCTATGGGAAGATGGTCAGAGCAAGCCCGCGTTGGCTCGCTTTGACCGCGAGACACTTTACGAGGTGCGGTCGGTGACCAAGAGCGTCACCTCTGCGGTCTTCGGAATCGCCGTGGAGTCGGGTGCCATCGAGTCGGTGGACACATCGCTGTTCGACTACTTCCCCGACTACGCTCACTTGACGACCCCGGAGAAGCGGGAGGTCAGTCTTCGCGATGTGCTGACTATGACCGCCGGCTTCGAATGGTTGGAAGGGACGGGTGGATCGGACGACGAACAGGTGCTCTACGCCGACCCTGATCCAGCCGAGGTCGTCCTCTCCAGACCGTTGGTGACGGAGCCCGGCGCCCGGTATTACTACAGTGGGGGTCTCACGACGCTGCTGGGCCTCGTGGTTGGTCGAGCCACCGGAGGGTCGTTCGGGGCGTACGCGCGCACCCGGCTGTTCGAGCCCCTCGGGATCACCCACGTGGGGTGGGCGTGGCCGGGCACGGAGAACGCGCCACGACCGGCAGAGGACGGTTCGATCTACGTGTCCTCCTGCTGCCAAACGGCCTGGCAGGACGTCGAAGAACTCCACTGGGAGGGCCAATCCCCGTGGTCTTCGGTCGCCGTGCCCTCGGCCGGGCTGTGGATCCGGCCACGCGATCTGCTGAAGATTGGCTCGCTCTACCTCAACGGAGGCCGGTGGAACGACCGACAGATCGTCTCCGAAACGTGGGTGAGAGAGTCGCTCGCTCGCCACACAGACCAATCCGAGGGCGTTCAGGAGCACGGGCCAGGTGTGACATCGACCTCAGGATACGGGTACCAGTGGTGGCACACGCGGTACTTGCTTCCGTACGGCGAGATCACCGTACACGCCGCCGTCGGGAACGGCGGCCAGCGGATCTGGATCGTCCCGGAGTTGGATCTCGTCGCCATCCACATCACCAGCAACTACAACCTGTGGTACTCGTCCTATCAGGCCGACCGGCTGCTCCTGGAACGGATTGTGCCTTGGGCGCTGGGAATCGAGAGCGGATATCGACATGAGTTCGCGCGTCCCGCGCGCGCGCTCGCGCCGGGGGAATGGCCCTCCGTCACACTTCCATCGGAAGAGAGTGCCCGCTACGTCGGTACGTACGATTTCGCGGACGAGCAACTGGAAATCTACGTGGAAGACGGCGTGTTGCGGTATGAGCTCCCCGGCCAGGGCTCGATGGCCCTTTTCCCTGCGGGCGATCATGTCTTCGTGGCGGGACTCGTCGAAGATGGCGAGCCGACCAAGCTCTACTGGCCGGACGAACGGGTCCACTTCGTCCTGGACGAATCGGGCGCGGCGGAGCGATACGAATGGCGATCGGCGGCTACAGGAGAAGTCGCAAGCGTCGCTCCGCGGAGTCGGTAGTGCGGCGTTGGAGGCCGCCGGTGCCGAAGAACCCCGCCTACCCACACGGAGTGCAGCCTAACAAGCGCTAGCAGCTGACGCGCGCTAGATTTTCGGAGCACGCTTCGCTCCTGGCACCTCGGCCGCGCAGCTGAAGCGCAGACCCGTTAGGCTGATGCCACCAACTCCCGAACCTCGCGGTCCTGCGGAGGAGAGCCCTGCCTTCCATCACCGGGGAGGAAGCAATGAACGTTGATCGAGCAGCTCGCTGGGCAGAAGTCCTGGCAAACTTCGGCGTGATCGTCACGCTCGTCGTGCTGATCATTCAGGTCCAGGACAATACCCGGTCACTTCGCGGCCAGGCGATCCTGGATCGGGCCGCTGTATTCACCGAGCCCTTCATTTCATCCGAATCCCTGCTTCCCACTACGCTTGCGAAGTTAACGGCCGTAGATGGTGCCGAGTCGGTTGTCGCGGCGTATATGGACAGATATGACCTGACCTACGAGGAAGGTGCCGCCTGGACCCGACACAAACTCGCTACCTGGACCAGCCTGGAAGCGGAGTATGCCGTTCTCGGTCCATCTACGGGGCTCAGAGAGCGGATTCGCATCCTGTTCCCATTTCCTAACGAGCGAATCTGGCTTACCGGTGGTGGTCTTGACTGGCTCAGCACCGCTGAGTTCCGGGACTATGTTCTGGACGTGTACGCCGAATGGGAGTCCGACCACCCCACGCAGGAGTGACGAGACCTGAGGGAGTTCGTCGGATCCCCTAGTGCTGCGGGCTGCTGGGGGTCAGCCTAACAAGCGTATC
This sequence comes from Gemmatimonadota bacterium, assembly GCA_039715185.1. Lineage (NCBI taxonomy): Bacteria > Pseudomonadati > Gemmatimonadota > Gemmatimonadota bacterium. Next base: position 121 of record JBDLIA010000044.1, on the reverse strand, counting down.
TGGACTCCTCCCGAATAGAGTGCAAGAGCGGCGGTCGATGGGCGTGGGTCGACTGCAGTCGTATCTCCGGCCCGATAGTGGGCGTTGGTTGCCCTGGCCACGATGGAAAGTCGCGCGCGGG
>JBDLIA010000043.1 GCA_039715185.1 Gemmatimonadota bacterium | reverse complement strand
GCCGCGGGATGCAGCGCGGGCCGAATGCCTACGGGACTTCTGCAACGGTACACTAGCGCGCGTTCAGTCGCTTGCCGGCCGCACCGGGCAGCGTCCACTATGGTCGGCCCTGGCGCGCCTTCGGACGGGCGTGACCACACATATACACACCACACCACACCAGCCATGCGTAAGCCCATGCTACGCGGGGGGACGGTCGCGGTCTGGCTCAGCCTGTCGGCCGCGTGCGCCGGAGGGGCTCAGCCCCCGGCGCCACCCACCCCGCAGGACGACTCACCCCCCACCGAGGCGGCAGCCGCCTTCGCCTCCACCTATCAGCCGATGCCGTCGCAGACCACCGTCTTACGAGGGGCGACGGTCATGACCGCGGCCGGGCCGACCATGGAGCGAGCCGACGTGCTCCTGGTGGACGGGCTCGTGGAGGCCGTGGGGCCCGATCTGGACGCCCCCGCGGGAGCGCGAGAGATCGACGCCACGGGCAAGTGGGTCACGCCGGGCATCATCGACACGCACTCGCACATGGGCGTGTACGCCGCTCCCGGAGACGCGTCGCTGAGCGACGGCAACGAGGCCACCTCCCCGAACACCGCCGAGGTCTGGGCCGAGCATTCGGTCTGGCCTCACGATCCGCAGTACGCGCTGGCGCTCGCCGGTGGGGTGACGACGTTCCACGTCCTGCCGGGATCGGCCAACCTGTTCGGGGGCCGCGGCGTGACCCTGCGCAACGTGCCCTCGCGCACGATGCAGGGGATGAAGTTCCCGGACGCGCCGTACACGCTGAAGATGGCCTGCGGAGAGAATCCCAAGCGTGTCTACGGGGGGCGCGGCCGCTCGCCGTCGACGCGCATGGGCAACGTGGCCGGATACCGGTCGGCCTGGATCGAGGCCGCCGACTACAAGCGGAAAACGGACAAATGGGAGGCGGACGGCGCCGACCCGGCGCAGCGCCCCAAGCGGAACCTGCGGCTCGAGACGCTCGCGGGAGTGCTGGCGGGCGAGATCCGGATCCAGAACCACTGCTACCGCGGCGACGAGATGGCCGTGATGCTCGACATCGCCGCGGAGTTCGGCTACGAGATCGCCAGCTTCCACCACGCGGTCGAGGCGTACAAGGTGCGCGACCGCCTGGCCGAAACGGGCACGTGCGCCAGCATGTGGGCCGATTGGTGGGGCTTCAAGCTGGAGTCCTACGACGGCATCCGCGCCAACATCGCGCTGGTGGAGGATGCCGGCGCGTGCGCCATCCTGCACACCGACGACTCGGGTGGCGTCCAGAGAATGAACGTGGACGCGGCGGTGGCGCTCGCCGCGGGGCTGGAGGCCGGCCTGGACCTGGACCGGGACGACGCGCTGCGATGGATCACGATCAATCCCGCGCGAGCCCTGGGGGTGGAGGACGAGGTCGGATCCCTCGAGACCGGCAAGAGGGCCGATGTCGTGATCTGGTCCGGCGATCCGTTCAGCATCTACTCGCGAGCCGAATTGGTCCTCATCGACGGCGCCATCGCCTACGACCGCTCCGACCCGGAGCACCAGCCGCTCGCCGATTTCATGCTTGGCATCCTGCCCGAGGAGGTGACCCCGTGACGCCCGCCAGGAAGGTTGTCCGAGCCGCTTGGCTGGCGGCGCTCGTGCTGGTGAGCGGAGACGCCGCGGCGCAGACCGTCGCGGTCACGAACGCGCGCATACACACGGTCTCCGGAAGCGTGATCGAGGGCGGCACGATCGTCTTCGAGGACGGCCGGATCGTGGCCCTGGGCGCCGATTTGCAGGCGCCGGCGGGCGCCCTCGTGATCGACGGCACGGGCAAGGTCGTTACCCCAGGACTGATCGAGTCGTCCTCGCAACTCGGCGTCGTGGAGATAGGCGCCGTGCGCCAGACGGTGGACGCTTCCAGCTCGGACGACCGCGTCACCGCCGCGTTCCGCGCTTCGGACGGACTCAACCCCTTCTCCACTCTGATCCCGGTGGCGGCGACGGGCGGCGTCACGCGCGCGGTGGTGAGGCCCACCGGCGCGGCGCTGATCCGCGGCCAGGCGGCGTTGATCGACCTGGACGGCGCTCGCCCCGCCGACCTGATTGTGCGCGACCCGCTGGCGATGGTGTCGGCGCTGGACCAGGGCGCCGCCGGCAGGTTCGGGGGATCGCGCGGAGCAGCGCTGATGCGCATGCGCGAGGCGCTCCAGGACGCGCGTGACTACGCCGCCAACAGGGGCGCCTTCAACGCCGGGGCGCGACGCGAATACGCGCTGAGTCGGCTGGATCTGGAGGCGCTCGTACCGGTCGTGAACGGCGAGCTGCCGCTCGTGCTGGACGCCAACCGCACGACGGAGATCCTGGCGGCGATCGCGCTCGCCGAGGAGTTCGGCCTGGACCTCATCCTGTCGGGCGCGGCCGAGGGCTGGGTGGTGGCCGATGCGATCGCGGAGGCGGGCGTGCCCGTCGTCACCAACCCCACCGAGAACATCCCGAGCTACGACCGGCTGGCGATCTCCCTGGAGGGCGCCGCGCGCCTCGCCGAAGCTGGCGTTCCGGTCGCGTTCTCCACCGGCGTGCTCGTCGGCTCACCGGCTCTGGGGACACACAACGTGCGCAACCTGCGGCTGCTGGCGGGCGCCGCCGTGCGCAACGGCATGCCGTACGCGGACGCGCTGCGCGCCGTCACGCTGACGCCGGCGGAGGTGTGGGGCGTGGCGGAGGACGTGGGCTCGCTGGAGCCCGGCAAGTCCGCCGACGTGGTCGTCTGGAGTGGCGATCCGTTCGAGCCCCTGACGCGCGCCGAGCACGTGTTCATCGCCGGCCGGGAGATGGACGCCCCTACGCGCCAGGACAGGCTGCTGGAGCGTTACCGCTCGATCGGGGGGGCCGTGCCTGAAGCCTACAAGAAGTAGCCCACCGGCCGCGCCTGCGTAGCGGGCCACGGCCAGGCCATGCGCTCATTACGCCAACGGCCCCGGCGAGGAAACTCGTCGGGGCCGCAACTTTTTTCGCACCAGACACCGCGCGGCGCGTCTGTACTCAAACGGAGAAGTACAGGTACAGGCCGTACGCGCCGATCCCCGCGCCCGCGACCGCCACCAGCGCCCCAGCGTCCCCTTCGATGAGTATGCCCGTTACGAGAAGCGCCGCTCCGGCTATCATGAGCGCGGAGGCATGACCCCTGGTCACGGGTCGCAGCGCGACGTCGTCGGTCGCGAACCGGTTTTCGACCTTGGGCTCCAGGGAGATTGCTTCGAATCGGGGCGAAATCACCCGCGGACCGGCCGGGAGGTCGATCGCTCCGGTGTCCTTCAGATGCTCGCCCGCGTTCTGGCCGACCACCGCCGAGGCCCCCGGGCGCGCATCCTCATCGGCCGACCTTTCCTGCGCGACCGAAGTCGCAGGGATCGCGAGCAACGCCAGCAGCAGGACGGCTCCAAGTCGTGCCTTCATCTTCCCCAACTCCCATCTCCGACCACACCAACGCGTGCGACCGATTGCGATCGCCGCCTTTGTCGGGGCACTAGAAGGGCAACTGCCATGCCAGGGGATCCGAAGATCCGCCGGCATCAGACGCTCAGACGGCCCTTGTGCTCCCGATTGTCGATCAGCCGCTCCACGAACTGGACGCGCTCCTCCATGTGATCGAAGCGGTCGCTCATCCGCTCCAGGAGGTGGGTAACCCGCTCGAACTGCACCGCGCTCAAGTCGGATGGCCCCCGCAGGGCGGCCTTCCGTTCCTCGGCCATGGCCTCGATCAGGAGGCCGATCTTCTTGGTCACGGGCCTCAAAATGGCCACCGCGCCGATCATCAGGAACAGGAAAATCGGGATCAGCTCTTCCATGCGTTTCGTCTCCGGGTACCGGGGTACGCACCATTACGCGCGGGCGCCCGTACCGGTTTCAGGGGTCGATCGGCTGATCGCCTTCCCCGGAGTAGTCGGGCGGCCCCACCACTGCGCCGGTCCTCTCTCCCAGGCCGGACAACGCACGCCAGCCGCGGTAGCCGACGCGCCACAAGAGCAAGCCCAGATACCCGAGGGCGAAATAGCCGACGAGTTGTAGCCATACCGCGCGCGCTCCGAGCAGCGCCCCGGACGCGATCGTAACGGCTACCGAATAGATGCCCACGAGGCTCAGGACGAAGCCCGTGGCGATGAGAAATCCGTACAGCGCGCGCTTCATTGACCACCCGGTTTCGGAGGGATCGATCTGGCGGCGAGCATCGTGCCACGCGCGCCCGGGCGCAAGGGCCGACCCTACGCCAGCACGTCGGCGAACTCCAGGTCCTCGGCGGCGAGCACGAACGCCGCCGACGGCAGTCCGTCGGCCAGCGCCACGGTGCGCGCGTAGTAGGCCGCGAAGTCGTCGCCGGGTTGGGCGAGCCCCAGGAAGACGAGGTCCGCGCTGGCGGAAGACTCGCGCAGGATTTCGGCGAAGGGTCGTCCGTCGCTCACCAGCACCTCGGAAGTGGCGCCGATGCGGAGGCCGCCGATGAGCTCGTCCAGGTTGCGGCGCGCGGCCTCCGCGGCGTCCTCGTTCTCGACTACGAGCTTGAGGCGCACGTGCGCGAGACCCCAGTCCACGCTGGTGCGCAGCAGATACGCCAGCAGGATCATCAGGCCGCCGTTCTTCTGCAGCCCGCCCCACCAGACGTCGATGCGGCGCCGCTGCCCGAACCCGCGCCCGGGGTGCGTGCGCAGGATGATCACGTTGCGTCGGGCGGCGTGAAGGTTGGCTATCATCTGACAATAGCGCGCCCGGCGCTCCTTGCTTTCGCTCTGCCCCATCAGGATGGTATTGGGCACGAGCGGCCCCAGTCCGTAGGCCTCGGCCAACCGCTCCGCTCCGGAGTACGGGTCGGGCGCGCTCACGAGCCGCACGAGCGCTCGCACGCCGCGTCGCGCCAGGTGTTCGCGGATGGTCCGCTCCAGCTTCTCCTGCCTCCCTACGTCGCCCACGCTGGGCGGCACCACGGAAGCCACCGTCATGAGCGCGCGACTGTGGCCGATGGCCGAGCCGAACTCGATCAGCGGCCAGCGCGTGGTCGGCGCGCCGGAGAGAACCAGCAGGTGCGGGCGCCAGTTCTTCGCGTCGGCCTGAGCCCGAATCCTGAACACGCCGGCGCGCACCAGCGCGAGCCAGACGCCGTGCCGAACGTCGCCCCAGGCGGCCTCCAGCTCGCGCCGTTCCAGCCACACGTAGATGCCCAGGATCGAGACCGCCGCCACCACCGTCGCCGCCGCGTTGATGAGGAACATCACCCACAGGCAGCCGACGGCACCGAGGAGCGACAGCGACCAGTGCACGCGGAATACCGGCCGGAAGGACGGACTGCGCAGAAAGCCCTCCACCCCGGCCGCGACGTTCAGGACCAGATAGGTGGTGAGGAAGAACATGGTCAGGACCGGCGCGATGGCGTTGAGGTTGCCGAGCGCGACCGCGGCCAACGCTATCCCCATCGTAAACGCGGTCCCCGCCCGGGGCTCATCGGACGGTCCGCTGCCTTTGGCCAGGAATCTCATCGGCCGGGGCAGCACGCCGTCGCGGGCCAACGCCTGGAGCACGCGCGGGGCGGCCAGGATGCTACCGACCGCGCTCGACAACGTCGCGCCCCAGATGCCGAGTAGGATCGCGTCGCCCCAGATCGCCATGCGCCGCATGATCAGGGGGTCCGTCCGCAGCGCTTCCGGTTCCGCCCACACCGCCAGCAGAAGCGGCAGCGCCATGTAGATCAGGTAGCCGACGCCGATCGCGGCGAGGGTGCCGCGCGGAATCGACTTCGCCGGGTTCCTCAGATCCCCGGACATGTTCACGCCGGCCATGATCCCGGTCACCGCGGGGAAGAACACCGCGAACACCACCCAGAACCCGACCTGACCCACGTCCGTCGCGAGGATCGCCGCGTCCGGCAGCACGCCAATTGACCCCTCGCGCGCGGGGTGCCCGGCGAGCAGGGAGATGAGCGACAGCCCGATCGCGCCCATGATCACGTATTGGGCGCGGATGGCGAACGCCGCCGATCGGATCGCGACCAACGCCACCAGCACCGTCACCGCCAGAGCCACCATGCGCTGGTCGAGCGCCGGCCAGACGCCGGCGACGCTCTCGGCGAAACCGATCGTGTACAGCGCCACCGACAGCGCCTGGGCGATGTAGAGGGGGATGCCCACCGCGCCGCCCGTCTCGATGCCGAGCGCGCGGCTGATCATGTAGTACGCGCCCCCGACGCGGACCCGGCGGTCGGTGGCGATGGCCGACACGGACAGTCCGGTGAGGAAGGTGATCGCCGTCGCGAGCGTCACGATCCCGAGCGTCCCGACGAGTCCCACGTTGCCCACGACCCAGCCGAAGCGCAGGTACATGATCACGCCCAGGATCGTCAGGATCGACGGCGTGAACACACCGCCGAACGTCCCCAGACCCTTGTCTCCTCGGCGCACGTCGGGCGTGTCGGTCGCGGTCTGCGCGCGATTCATCGGGCGGAGGCGCCCGCAGGGGCGCGGCTGGAGTATGGAGTGGGAGGCACGGACCGAAACCTGCTTGGTCGATGGGCCGGGGCGCAACGGAGCCAACCCGGGCGCCGCCACGGGAGTCGAAAGGAGGTCTCGGCCCGTGAATGACATCCGCTGGGTACGGACGCTGGCGCGCGTGCTGGATCGCGCGATCCGTGTCCCGGGAACCGATTTCCGGATCGGGCTGGACGGGCTGCTGGGCTTGCTACCCGGTCTCGGGGACGCGGCCGGGATGGCGCTCTCCACCGCGATCGTGCTGGCCGCCGTGCGGGCCGGCGCGCCGCGGGGCGTGCTGAGCCGCATGCTCGCGAACGTGGCGCTGGATGCGGCGCTCGGCGCGGTCCCGCTGCTCGGGGACGCCTTCGACTTCGCGTGGAAGGCGAACGCGCGCAACGCGCTGCTTTTGGAGCGCTTCCTGGAGGACCCGGCGCCCGTGAAGGGAGCGAGTCGGGGGTTCACGGCGGTCGTGATAGCCGCCCTCACGGCGCTGTCCGGCCTCGCTGTTTGGGCCGGATACATTGTTTTGCGGACACTACTTGGAGGGTAGAAATGGCACGACGGCGACTTCGAGCGAGTGCGCTGGCGCTGGTGCTGGCCGGTTGTGGCGCCGACGCCGAGCCCGAACCGGAGCCGGCGGCCGAGGTCGCTGCGCTGCGGTCGGCGGACGCCGTCGCAGGCGTGATCGCGGGCATCGGGTCCGACGATATCCTCCAGCGTGTAGGCTTCCTGGCCGACGACCGACTGCGCGGCAGGGACACGCCCAGCCCGGGACTGGACAGCGCGGCGGCGTACATCGCGCGCGAGTTCGATCGCATGGGGCTGGAGCGCGGCGGGGAGGCGGGACTCTTCCAGCAGCGCTACCCGTATCCGCTCGTGGAGCGCGCCGGCGACCCGGTCCTGATCGCCGCGTCCGGCGAGGAGCTGGTCCTCGGGACGCACTTCGCGGCGGCGCCGGGCTCGCCGGGGACCGGCCAGGACGCCGAGGCCGTGTACCTGGACATCGACGGCCCTCGCGACGCGTTCGCGGAGGCGCGGGGCCGCATCGCCGTCATGCCCCTCGCCGGAGATCCGGCGGATCGCGCCTGGCGGATCAGCAGATCGTCCGCGGTGCGGCAAGCCACCGCCGCAGGGGCCGCCGCCGCGCTGCTGGTGCTCGACGCCTCCGTGGGCCCGGCCGGCTTCGCGCGGCTGGACGAGGCGACCTCTCGCCCAGGGCGCGTGCTGGGCGGCGCGCAGGAGCAGATCCCGGTGTTCTACGTGGCGCGCGAGGCTGCCGCAGGACTCTTTCCCGAGACCGACCTGGTGGGCTTCTGGGATGACGCCGTGGCCGGGGACGTCCCTCCGCGGACCGCCGGCGTCCTCACCTATCGAGCGACGGCCCGCGAGAGCGACGCCGCCACCGCGCCGAACGTGGCCGGCGTGCTGCGCGGCTCCGACCCCGCGCTGGCCGACTCGTACGTGGTCTTCAGCGCGCACATGGACCACGTGGGCGTCGGCCGCCCCGACGAGTCCGGCGACTCGATCTACAACGGCGCGGACGACGACGCGTCGGGCACGTCCGCCTTGCTGGAGATCGCCGAGGCGTTCGCCGCGCTCGACACCCCGCCCGCGCGCTCGGTCATGTTCCTGGCCGTCAGCGGCGAGGAGAAGGGACTGCTGGGGTCGCGCTGGTTCAGCGACCACCCGACGGTGCCCGTGGCGTCCATCGTCGCCAACATCAACATCGACATGGTCGCCCGCAATGCCCCGGATTCGATCGTCGTGATCGGGCAGGAGTACTCGTCATTGGGCCCGCTCGTCCGCGGCGTGGCCAGCGGCTATCCGGAGCTGGGGCTGACGGTCTCCGAGGACCTGTGGCCCGAGCAGCGCTTCTTCTTCCGCAGCGACCATTTCAACTTCGCCCGGCACGAGATCCCGGCGCTGTTCTTCTTCGCCGGGGTGCACGAGGACTACCACAGGCCTTCGGATGAAATCGAGCTGATCGACGCGGACAAGGTGGCGCGGGTGGCTCGCCTCGCCTTCCTGACCGGGCTGGCGGTGGCCGACGACGAGGAGCCGCCGCGCTGGGAGCCGGAGGGACTGGAGGAGGTGCGGGCGCTTACCCGCTGACGGGCCTATCGAACCGAGGCCGAGCGTCCGTCGCCCCGATCGCGGCGACCTCCCTCGCCGGATCACCGGCGGGCGCTCGCGCCTCGGCCGCGCCAGGGGAGTCGGCGCCCGGATCGCCGAACAGCACCGCGCGGTTCTGGTAGAGGATCAGGAGGCCCATCCCGATCAAGAACACGGCGAATGCCTTTCGGAGCGCCAGCGCGGGGACGTGGCGGACGAGTCGGGTGCCGATGAGGATGCCCACGATGGCCACGGCGGCGAAGCCCGCCATGAAGGACCACAGCACATCCACCAACCCCAAGTAGCCCCAGAAGCCGCTGCCCGCGTTCAACGCGATCACGAGCAGGGAGGTGCCCACGGCGCGCTTCATGGGTACCCTCGCCAGGAGGACCAGCGCCGGTACGATCAGGAAGCCGCCTCCCACGCCTACCAACCCCGTGAGCACGCCTACAACCAGACCCAGCAGCGCCACGAAGGCCAGGCGGAAGGGCGACGCCACGTCGCCCTCGTCCGGAGGGTCGGGCCTACCGTGCAGCATGAAGCCCGCCGCGGCCAGCATCACGAAGGCGAACAAGGTCAGCTGCCCGGCCCCGCTGAAAAACGCGGACATGCGGGCTCCCGCGAAGGTCCCGGCCATTGCGAACGGCGCGAACAGGAACGCTGTCCGCAGCGCCACGTTGCCCACCCGCCAGTGAGTGACCGCGCCCACCAGCGCGGTGACCGACACCACCGCCAGACTCATGGCGATGGCCGACTTCGCCTCGATCCCGAGGGCGTAGACGAAGATCGGCACCGTGAGGATAGAGCCGCCGCCGCCCAGTAGTCCGAGGGAGACGCCGACCAGTAGCGCGAGAACGAGTCCGAGCGTAGTCACGGCGGCCCAATGTGGGACGCCCGGTCTTTGAGAGCGAACCGGTCAGTCGGCGGAGCGCCCGCAGTAGTTTTCGGCGGCTTCGGCGAGCACCCCCGCGAGGGCTACCACCGAGTCCGCATCAACCCACTCCTCGGCGGCGTGGGCGCCGCTTCCTGCGGGCCCGATGACCACGGTGTCGACCCCGGCGGCGGCCAGAAAAGCGGCGTCCATCCAGGGCCCCTCGCCCACCACGCCGGCTTCGCGTCCGCCCCGCTCGAGCACGTCCTTGACCACGCCGACCAGACGCGAGTCGGCGGCGGCTTCGAACGCCGGGCGTTCCAGGAGCACGCGCACGTCCAGGTCGTCACGGCCGGCATCTTCCCCCAGCACGGCGCGCACCTCCGCCTCGGCGACGCTCGCGTCCTCGCCCGGCAGCGTTCGACGCTCCAGCACCGCGGTCGCGCTCTCGGCGTACGTGCTCTCGCCGCTCCCTCCCCACACGCGCCCCGCGTGAATGGACGGCGGCCCCAGCAGCGGGTGCGGTGGACGCTGGCCCAGCTCGACGGCCAGACGCCCCACGCCGGCCAGTACCTCGCCGAGTCGCACGTTCGCGTCCACGCCGAGGTCCGGCCGACTCCCGTGCGCCGCGCGGCCGAGGGCGGTCACCTCGAGCCACACGAAGCCTTTGTGGGCCACGCACAGAGCCAGCCCGGTCGGCTCGGTCACGACAGCCCCGTCCGGCCGATAGGTGGTCAGCACGTCGCGCATACCGAGGCTTTCGGTCTCTTCGTCCGCGACCGCCGCCACGAACACGTCGCCCGCGAGCGGCTCCGGGCGTCCGGCGAGCGTACGCACGGCTGCGAGGACGGCGGCGACGCCGCCCTTCATGTCGTACGCGCCGCGGCCGAATACCCGTCCGCCGCCGAGGCGCCCGCTGAACGGCTCGGCCATGCCGTCGACGTCCACCGTGTCCAGGTGCCCGTTGAGCATGAGGGAGCGCCCATCGCCTCGTCCCCTCAGGCGACCCACCACGCTCACCCGGCCCGGCAGCGGCTCGCGCCAGTCCACCTCGCAGCCGGCCGCGGCCAGCTCATCGGCCACCAGCTTGGCCACCTCGGCTTCGCCCGCCCACAGACCCCTGGGATCCGCGCGGCACAGCGCCGGGTTGATAGACGGAGTGCGCACCAATCGGCGCAGGAGATCCAGGGTGCGTGGTTCGTCGATGAGCGGAGGCTGGGTGTTCATCACGTGCGTTCGGTTCGCGGGCGATTCTGGCGCCGATCGAGCTTCGCGTGCGTTCGAAAGTTGCGCTAAAGTGTACGGGTTCGTGGCACCGCGCGATTCCGACCGCATGGAGATATGACCCTGGGAATCCGACGCCCGTTGTCCCTCGCGGTCCTCGCCGCCGCGCTCGCCGCCGAAGTCGCGGCGGCGCAGTCCATCCCCCCGGACGTCGGCCGGGTCGATGCCTCCCGGGCTATCGCGGGGGACACGGTCACGATAATCCCCAGCCAGTCCTACCGGGCCGGCGGCTTCCATCGCTTCCTGCTGGGGTCGGGATACCGCGACCTGTGGGAGCAGCCGCTACGCGTGGAGGTCCTCGACCTGGCCTCTTTCGCGGGCGGCCTGGCTCCTTCCGAACGCGGCGGCGGAGCGCAGACGATGTCGCTGCGCCTGACCGGAGGCGACGGCGCCACCTACCTCTTCCGGTCCGTCGACAAGGACGCCGCTCGCGCCCTCGACCCGGTGCTCCGCGAGTCGCTCGCGAAAGACATCATGCAGGATCAGATCGCGCAGCTTCTGCCTTCCTCCGCGCTCGTCGTCGCCCCGATCCTCGAGGCCGCGGGCGTGCTCCACGCGGTGCCACGGCTGTACGTGATGCCGGACGACCCGCGGCTGGAAGAGTTCCGGGCGGACTTCGCCGGGGTCCTGGGGCTGGTCGAGGTGCGCCCCGACGAGGACGCGGGCTTCGCCGGTTCCGATCGCATCGTGGGGTCGGAGAGCTTCCTGGAACGGCTCGAGGACGACGCCGACAACGTCATCGACGCAGAGGACTTCCTGCGGGCTCGCTTGCTCGACGTCATGCTCGGGGACTGGGATCGCCACCCCGACCAGTGGCGCTGGGCGGCGTTCGACTCGGCCGGGTTGCGGGTCTGGCGCCCTATCCCCAGGGATCGCGACTGGGCGCTGAGCAGGCTCGACGGCATGATGGCGCTGGCGGTGGCGGGGATCTGGCCGCACTACGTGGGCTTCGGCCAGAACTACCGGTCCGCGTGGCGCTCCACGTGGAGCGGGCGGCGCCTGGACCGGGAACTCTTGTCGGGGGTGTCCGCGGACACGTGGGCGCGGGTGGCCGCCGAGCTGCAGCGGCGCGTGACCGACGACGTGATCGGTCGGGCCGTAGGGCGGATGCCCGAGCCTCACAGGGTCGCGATCGGAGACCGGATCGCCGCCGCGCTCAAACGGCGCCGCGACGGGCTCGCCGCGTTCGCCCTCGATTTCTACGCGCTGCTGGCGGAGAACCCGGACGTGTACGGCACGGACGAGGAGGAGCTGGCTCGGGCCGAGGTGCTCGGGGACGGTTCGGTGCGCCTCACGCTCGCGGCGGCTGCACGGGACGGGGCGCAGGACGGCAGACTCTTCTTCGACCGCACCTTCCGCCCGGACGAGACCGCCGATATCAGAGTCTACCTGCGCGGTGACGACGACCGGTTCGTGGCCACCGGAGACGCCCGGACGCCGATCATCGTGCGGGTGATCGGCGGCGGGGGCGACGACCGCCTGGAGGACAGGTCGAGCGCCGGCGTAGCCCGCTTCTACGATCACCGTGGCGACAACGTCGGTGACGGGATCGACGCGCGACCGTTCGACCGTCCGCGGGATCTCTCCAGCAACGTCCACGGCGCCTATGCGCGCGACTGGGGGTCGCTCGTGGCGCGCGCCCCGGTGGCCGGGCTCGACTCCGACGACGGCTTCGTCATCGGCGTCCGCATGAGCTGGCTGCGCTACGGGTTTCGCAAGCACCCCATCGAGCGTCGCGTAAGCGTGGAGGCCGCGGTGGGCACCTTCACGGGACTGCCGAGGGTAATTCTCGAGTTCGAGTTGCGAGAGGTGGCGCCGGAGCTGAGCCTGCACCTCACGGCGAAGCTGAGCGGGCTCGAGCGCGACCATTTCTACGGTTTCGGCAACGAGACCGAGGAGATCCCGACGGGAGACTTCCCGACGTTCGACGCCGACGAAGCCGAGGAGTTCTTCCGCGCCGAACGCTGGGACGGCAGGGTGGGCGCCAGCCTACGCTGGGATCCCTCGCCGGCGCTATTCCTGGAGGCCGGCCCGTTCCTGCGCGTCACCCGCGACCGGGACGAAGACGGGCGTTTCCTGGCGCTGACCCAGCCCCTTGGCTTCGGCGACTTCGAGGAGGCGGGCGTGGCCGGCCGCTTCAGGTGGGAGGGACGCGACACCCCCGCGTATCCCACCGGCGGCGCCGCGCTGGAGCTGGAGGCGGCGCTCGTGCCCGCCGCGCTGGACGTGGCCTCGACGTTCGGCAGCCTGGCCGGCGATGTCGCGGCCTACGTGACCGCCCGCGCGCCGTTCGAGGCCACGCTCGGCGCCCGCCTGCGCGCGCACAAGGTGTGGGGCACGCCGCCCTACCAGGAGGCGGCGTTTCTGGGCGGCCGCGGCTCCCTCCGGGGCTTTCGCAGCGACCGCTTCGCGGGAGACGCGGCCGCCGTCGGCACCGTGGAGCTACGCGTCCCGCTCGCCCACTTCCGCGCGTTGGTCCCCGGGGAGCTCGGGCTCATGGGGCTGAGCGACATCGGACGCGTCTGGTTCGACGGCGAGGACTCCGGCCGCTGGCACGGCGCCGGCGGCGGCGGGCTCTTCATCGCGCTCCTGGAACGGCGAGCGACGGTGTCGCTCTACACCGCGCGCGGCGGCGGACGCACGGCCTTCTACGTCGGCAGCGCCATCACCTACTAGTGTGCCGTAACGGAAGTTGTGTGTGCACCGAAGCGCGCGAAGCGCCCGCGAAGCAAGGCGCCGCGACGAAGCGTAGCCGTAGCTACGGTGAGAAGCGGCAACGATGCGCTCGCGGGATGCAGCGCGCGCTGAATGCCATTGAAACTTCTGTTACGGTACACTAGGGCCTCCCGGAGCGCCCTCAGGAACCGATTCGGGTTCCTCGGTCTTGTACAAATCGCTTTTTCCATACTTCTATTGGAAAACTGGCGTCAGACCTGGCGGGGCCGGGACCGGACCCGCCCTCAACTGCGACGAGAAGGAGGAGAGTGATGCAGACGTCCCTGAGGCGGTCGATCCGCCGCACGGTGGTCAGACCGGCACTGTTAATGGCGTTGCCGCTCATTGTGGCGGCGTGCGGCGACGATGGCACGGAGCCGGAGCCGACCAACAGGCGCCCCAACGCCTCGATCAACCCGAGCCAGACGTCCACGCCCGCGGGCGACAACTTCATGACGATAATCACGCTGGACGGTTCGGGATCATCGGACGCGGACGGCGACGCGCTGACGTTCGCGTGGACCGTGCCGGGCGGACAGTTCGAGAACGGCACCTCGGCGAGCGACGAGAGCATCGACGTGAGCTTCCCGGGCATCATGCCGTACGACGTGCAACTGATCGTGCGTGACACGCAGGGCGCGGCGGACACGGCGACCGTGACGATCGACGTGGTGGCGCCAGCCAACAACCGGCCGGTGGCAGTGGCCGTCGCCACTCCGGACTCCGTACCGATGAACGACAACAACATGACCATCGTCGAGCTGGACGGGTCGGGCTCCTCGGACCCGGACGGGGACGCGCTGACCTACAACTGGACCCCACAGTCGGGGACGTTCGAGTTGGGCACCTCGGCGAGCGATCAGATCGCGTCGGTGTCGTTCCCGGGCAACGCGCCGTACAACGTGCGCCTCATCGTGTCGGACGGCGCGTTGGACGACACGACCAACATCACCGTCGACGTGTTCTGATCGGGTAGGGCGGTCGATCTGCGCGCGTCCAAACCTCCGGGGGAGCCGCGGGATCGAACGGGAGTTGGGGTCGCCAGGCAAGGCCGCGCCGAGGTGGCACGGGGCGACCCCTCCCCACCCGAGAACAGGAAGCCCTATGCAGACGACGGTTCTTCAACGGGGGCGCGCGGTCGCGCTCGCCGTGCTCCTGGGGGCGCCGCTCCTGGCGCCGACGCCGCTCCTGGCGCAGAGGTCCGAGACGGTGTTCTCGGACGGGGTGGGGCCGGCGTCGGTCGTGAGGCTGGCCACCGCGACGGGGGAAATCGAGGTCGAGCGGGCAGCCGGCGAGACGCTCGAGGTGACGGGCATCGCCCACGAAGACAACTCCGACATCGAGTTCGAGGTCCTGCGCGAGGGCGACGAGCTGATCATCTGCGCGCTGCGCGTCGGCATCGATCGTTGCACGGACGATGGCGTCGACTCGCGCCGCAGCCGGCGCGACGACCGGTCGCGCGGGGATCTGATCGTACTCCTGCCTGACGGCATCGACCTGATCGCCGCATCCGGCAACGGTGACGTGCGCGTCGCCGACGCCGGCGCCGACGTGGTCGCCGCGAGCGGGAACGGCTCCGTCCTGGTGGAAGTCGCGGCGGGGCACGTACACGCGTCGTCGGGGAACGGCAGGGTCACCGTGTCGGGTGCCGGCGGGCCCGTCGAAGCTTCGAGCGGCAACGGGCGTGTCGTGGTCAGCACGGCACTGGGGCCGGTCCACGCCAGCTCCGGTAACGGAGATCTGGAGATCGACATCGCCTCGCTGGAGGGCGCCGGAGATCTCGAGTTCAGCAGCGGCAACGGCCGCATCGAACTGACCGTCCCGGCCGACTTCAGCGCCGACCTGGAGGCCAATCTGGGGAACGGCGAGGTGGAGAGTGACTTCCCGTTGACCGTCGAGGGGCGCCTCGATCGCCATCGCGTGCGAGCGCGGATCGGCGAGGGTGGGCGTCGCCTGCGGGTGTCCTCGGGCAACGGAGATCTGGTGCTGCGCCGCCGCTGACGTTTAGCCGGCTCGCGCCCGAGAGGTCGTGCTCGTCGAGCGCAGAACGCCGTGCGGAGCCTTGTGGCGCCGGGCGGCGTTCGTTCGTCCACCAAACAGGGGGAACGAAAAAGGGGCACCGGCCGCCCGCCACGGCCGAATACCCCGGGCCAGACATGGTTGACGCTCGGACCGTCGCCGAGAGACCGCCCTGCACTGGCCTTTTTTCGAACCCGGTCTACTTCACCCGTTCGACTCGCGAACACGACCGGGTTTGCGCGACGCAATCTGCCATGGTAGCGTGTACCGGGCGTTAGCCACCGGCTAACGACTACCCGCCATGCGCCGTAACATATTTTGATGATTCGACTTCGCCTACTCGGCGCCCTCGATATCGAGGCCGATGCAGGGATCGAATTGCGGTCCCTGGTCGCCCATCCCAAGCGGCTCGCGCTGCTTGCCTACCTGGCCCTCAGGGCCGATCACACGCCGCTGTCGCGCGATTCCTTGCTACCCGTGTTCTGGCCCGAGTCGGACGAAGCGCGCGCGCGCGGGGCTCTTCGCAACGCCCTGCATTTCCTGCGCTCGCGCCTGGGCAAGGAGACGATCGACTCGCAGGGACACCGCCTCCGGCTGGAAGGAGTGTGGTGCGACGTCACCGCGTTCGAAGAGCTCCTGGAGCGGGGAGGGCTCGAAGGGGCGCTGGAGCTGTACCGCGGAGATCTGCTCGAGGGCTTCTTCCTGTCCGACGCGCCCGAGTTCGAGGTGTGGCTGGAGGAGGAGCGCGGGCGCCTGCGCAGGCGCGCCGTGGATACCTGCTGGGGCCTCGTGGACGAGGCCGAGCGGTCCGGGCGAGTCCCGCTCGCGGCGCGGTACGCCCGGCGCGCCCTCGCGCTCGTCCCGACGGACGAAGTGGGCGCGCGTCGACTCATCTCGCTGCTGGCGCGCGAAGGAGACACAGCCGGCGCGCTGAGGGCTCACGACGAGTTCGCGGACAGGCTTCGGCGCCTCTACGAGATAGAGCCGTCCGACGAGACCCACGCGCTGGCCGAGGCCGTGCGCCAGGGTCGCGTCGAGCGTGCTCCGCTCCCGGCCGCGCGCATCTCCGCGCCCGAGGACTCCCTCACGCGGCAGCCCAACCAGGCCGAGGGCCGTGCCGCCGGCGGTGCGGCCCGAATCGCGGCTGAGGATCGGCGACCGGGATCCGGCGAGGTCGAGCGCAGACTCGAGCCGATCGAGACGCGCGCCGTGCTGGGCGAGGCCACGCGAGCGGCGGCGTTCGCGCGCGGGGACAGGCGAGACTGGAGAACTGCGCTGGGGTGGGCCCTGCCGGCGGCGGCCGTAGCTGTGATCGCCGTAGCTCTGGGATCGAGCGGGCGGCGGCAGGAAGAGGCGGTGGCCGCGTCGCCGGCCGAGTCGGTGCTGGCGGTGCTTCCGTTCACGTACCAGGGCGCCGACCCGCTGGCCTTCCTGGGCGAAGGCGTCGCTCGGCTGGTGTCGGACGCGCTGAACGGAGCCGGCAGCCTGCGCGCCGTGGACCATCACGCCATCGGCTCGTTCGCGCGGCGCGAGTTGGCGCGCGACCCGGACACGGACCCGGGACCGGCCACCGCGATCCGTTTCGGCGCGGGGCACTTCGTCGTGGGCGACGTATTTGAGCAGGACAGCACCGTGCGCGTCACGATCGCGCTGCGGCGCACCGACGCGGCGCCGGATGCGCCGGGTCACACCGCGACGGTGGAGGGTCTGGCCGGCGATATTTTCGCGTTGGCCGACGCCCTCGCACGCCAGCTTCTGGTGGGACTCGGCCACGACGGCCTCGAGCGCAGCGCGGTCCGCGCCGGTACCCCCCTCGAATCCCTGAAGGCATTCATGCGCGGCGAAGCCGCCGCGCGCGCGGGCTGGTTTCGTGAGGCCATGGACGAATTCGCAGCCGCCGTGCGCGAGGATTCGACGTTCGCGCTCGCCCACTACGGTCTCAGCGCCGCTGCGTACGGCGCGGGCGTGGGTCGAATACCGAGGTCGGCCGCCGAGGCCGCGCGGCGCCATTCGGCCGACCTCCCGCGTTCCGATCAACTGTTTCTGGAGGCGTGGGCAAACCACCTCGACGCGCGCGTTCCGGAAGCGGAGACCTTCTACCGGCAGGCCGCCGCGCTGCGCCCGACGCACGTGGACTCCTGGCGACAGCTCGGGGAACTGCTCTTCCACTGGGGGCCGTCCACGGGCGCAGCCGCCTCCAGCGCTCAGGGACCGTTCGAGCAGGCGCTGGCGCTCGAGCCCGACGACGCAGGATCCGCGCTACACCTGGCGCGCATCCTCGCCGGTGACAGCGATCGGGATGGCGTGCGCGAGCTGGCGTCCATCGCCGGGGAGAACGCGAGTGCCGCGTGGACCCTGGAGATGGAAGCGTTGGACGCCTTCCTGTCGGATGATCGCCGTCTGCGAGAAGATGCGATGGAGGCGATCACGGCGACCACCGACCGGTCCGCCAGGAGGCTGCTGACGAGCGTCGCCACCAACACCCCGAACCTGGACGCCGCGGCTTCCCTTGCACGCGCGCTGCTCGCGCCCCGCCGCGGAGCGGTCGAAAGGGCCATGGTGAGATCGATGCTGGTGCGCATCGAGCTCGCGAGGGGGCACCTCACGGCCGCGCGTCAGGAGGTCGATCAGGCGCCCGAGTTGTCCGAAGCGACGAGACGGGAATTCGCGGCGGCGCTGGAGCTGCTGCCATTCATTCCCACTGACTCGGCCAGGTACACGCTCATCGAACGGCAGCTGAGCGATCCGGCCTTCGACGCGCCCCTGCCGAGCCGGACGGACCCCGTCCGGATGGGTTCGGGCTCGTTCCCGCCGCTCCGCTGGGAGGGCTCGCTCCGGGAAACTCGTCTGCTCTTGCTCGGCCTGTGGCGGGCGCGAGCCGGGCGCGCAGAGATGGCGCTTCGAATCGCGCTGGAAATAGAGGATCTGGCGCCGGGCGATGGAGCCGCCGCCTACCCCGGCCTCATTCGCGCCACTGTTGCGCTCGAGGCGAGCGACCCGGAGGGCGCCCTGGCCGCGCTCGGACCGGTGCGCCGCCCGCCGAACGGACGCTTCGAAAGCCACCGCGAGTACGGACGCCCGCTGGAGCGCTGGCTGCGCGCCGAAGCGCTCGCGCTGTCGGGGCGACCTCGCGATGCGCTGCGCTGGTTCTCGACCTTCCCCGATCAGAGGGGCGGTGATCTCTGGTACGTGCCCCACGCCTATCTCCGCCGCGCCGAGCTCCATGATGGGCTCGGCGAGGCGGGACCGGCGCGGGATCTGTACCGTCGCTTTCTGGAGCGAGTGCAAGGCGCTGAGGGTTACCTGCAGAGTGAAACGCAGCGCGCGATGGAGGCCATCGCCCGTCTGTCCGGCTAGCCTTCATCCTCGTCGAAACCAGAGTCCGTTTCGTCGCCCGGTTCGTCCCCGTCTTCAAGATCGCCGAACGGGTCGTCCAGTTCCTCGCAATTCGCCGGGGGCAGCGCCGCCTGCCAGGTGCCGCCGGCAAAGGCGTCGTCCGGCGCCGCCAAACACCAGAGCGCTTCGGCCCGATCCGCGTCCGCCGAGCCGTCCAGGCGCAAGCCCGCCGCGCGCAGCCTGAGGCGGCCCAGCTCGTAGCGGCCCGAGCCGGTCCAGCGGCCTTGGAGCGCCGCCAGAGCCCTCGCGCGGCTGGGCGCGTGGGCGACGGCTATTGTCGCCCACCGGAACCAAAGCGCCTCCGACCGGCTCCCGGCGACAGGGGCCCGATCCGCCAACGAGGCCTCTATCGCCCGCAGGCCGCCGACCGTGTCGCCCTCCAACACGGTGAGAAACGGGCGCAGCCGGGCCTCAAGTTCGGCCCGATCGGCCGAGTCGGGCAGCGCCGCGGCGTCGGCAGCGTCGCGGAGCGCGCTCCTGAGCGCGTCGGGGTCACCGCGATCGATGGCGGCGAGCGCTTGCGCGGCCACGCGAGCCGGCGGCTCGAGTTCCGGATGATCGCCAGGCAACAAACCCGCGTACGCCGCCCTTCTTATCAAAGCGACGCGTTCGTTCTCTACTAGTCGGGCCACGTCGGGAACCTCCAACAGCGCGGCGGCGTCTCGTGCGCGGCCGCTCGCGATCATCAGGTCGGCGGCCATCAAGGCCCTCAGCTCGCGGGTCTCCGGGCGCAAGTCGGCCAACCCTTGGGCGAGGTATTCGATGAGCTCGTCGCGATCGTCCGCCTCCAGCCGCGCGGCGGCCACCAGGAGCGGGGGCAGGATGCCGCTCGCCGCCTGCCAGACGAACCCGGTCTGCTCCCTGGCGCTGAGCGCCGTCTCGAACGCGCGCGCGAAACCGAACAGGTCGGGATCCACCAGCGCGTCGAACGCGGCTTCATAGGTTTCCAGCGCCGCCTGATCCAGCGGGTTGCTCGGCCGCAGATAGTCCAGATAGCGCTCGACCAGGTCGATCCGACCGGACGCGAACGCCAGTCCCAGGGGGTGGATCAACGCCGGTCGGAAGCCCGGCTCCTTGGCCAGAACGTCGTCGAAGAGGCCGAGCCGTTCCTCCAGGGACCGGCCCAGCAGCCCGGAGGGCTCGTCGATCACGTGGTACACGTCATCGGCCAACTGGTAGGCGGCCTCCAGGTCGTCGGGGAAGCGGCCGACCAGCGCCTTGATGGTGTCCAGGGCTTCGGGGCGCCGATCCGTTGCGCGCAACCAGAGCGCGGTGATCAGCAGGCGCTCGCGTTCGGGCAGCCCGGCGGAGTGGGCGCGCGCCGCCTCGGCGGCCTGGCGCTCCAGGTCACCGGCGCTCGGGTCGAGCCCCCCGGGCGTACCAAGCTGGCTGGTGCGGAAGCTCCCGCCCCAGCCGGCCGCCGTGGCGAACCGGTAGTACGCCAGCGCGAATTCGTCGTCCTCGTTGATCGCGCGCGCGAACGACGCCATGGCCGAATCCCACTGCGAGGCCCGGTAGTAGCGCTCGCCCTCGAGGAACGCGCGGATGGCCTCGAAGTCGTCGGTGGTGAAGCTCGCCAGATCGAACAGCGGCAGGTCGTCCCCCCTCCACACGACGCGCAGGATCTTGGCGCTCAGCTCGTCGAGGAGGCCGAACAGGTCGTCGGCCGGCCCCTCCACCTCGGCGCTGGCAAGCTCCCGCCCGTCCTCCGTCGCCACCAGCGTGGCGGCGAGCCGAACCTCCGAGCCCCCCGTGACGATGCTGCCGGTGAGCACCGAACCGGCGCCCACGAGGCCGCCGACCTCGAGCGCGCGCTGTTCCGTGATGACGCCTGTCTGTTCCGCTTCGCTCAAGCGACCGAGGGTAAGCAGTGGGTCGATCGTGCGGATGGACCCGATCCCGTCGAGGTTGGTTGACAGGAGGGACATAACGCCGTCCGCCATGATGTTCTCGGCGGCCCCGCGGAAGGGCATCACCGCGATGACCCTGGCGTCCTCGGCGACCGCGCCCTCCGCGCCCTCCGGCCGCAGCACCCCCACTACCGCGATGACGCCCACGACCAGCAGCGCGACCGCGCCCAGGCCCGCGACGAGGCGGGACGCGGAGACCACTATCCGGCCCCGCCCCTCCGCCGTGCGCGCGGTGAGCACCACGCCCTCGGGGGTCAGGTCGAAGAGCCAGGCGAGCAGCAGCACGACCGGGAACCCCACCAGCGAGCCGATCAGGAAGGGGCGCAGCGCGGCGTCCGAGTAGTCCAGAGCGGGCAGGATGATGTCGGCGAGTTGGAGCAGCACGAACACGACCGCGCCGTAGGCGATGCCCACGCGCACGACCCGCCTGCGCTTCAACTCGTCGAAGAAGCCACCACGCCGGTGGCCTGGGTCCACCATCTATAGCCTGACCGCGTTCGCTTTGTCGTGTATCTCGAGTGCACGCGAGGGATCGTCCGTACCGATCGCGTGCATCCGTTGGATGATACCCAAGCGCGCCATGGTTGGTAGACCTCGCCTAGGCATTGGCTAGAGCGACCACCCGCTGGAACTCGTCCGCCGCGACCGGCTGTACGCTCAACCGGCTGTTGCGCACGAGTACCATTTCGCCGAGCGCGGGGTCCGCCTTGATGGCGCGGAGCGGCAGCACTTCGTCGAACGCGCTCACGAACTCCACGTCCACCATCCACCAACGCGGCTTCGCCTCGTCCGATTTGGGGTCGAAGTACTTGTGCGTCGCGTCGAACTGGGTGTGGTCCGGATACGCCTCGCGCACGACGCGGGCGATGCCGGCCACGCCGGGCGGGGATGACTGAGAGTGATAGAAGAGCACCTCATCGCCCACGGCCATGGCGCGCATGTTGTTGCGGGCCTGATAGTTACGAATCGAATCCCAGTAGGTGGTTCCGTCGCGCGCCAGGTCATCGATCGAGTACACGGCGGGCTCGGACTTCATCAGCCAGTAGCTCTTTGCCATTGGGCTCCCTTCGGGCGTTCGGCGTCGAAGTCGTGAGTCTACCGCGGCCCCGCCGCCGCGCCAAGACTCTTGACGGCAGACCGTGCGCGTAGAGATTGCAGTACCTCCCCTGTCAAACTCAATGTCGTGATGTCGTGCTCTCCCCGGGCAGCGACCCGGAAGGAGTACGCACTGTGGGCAGGTATCATGGCGGCCGTGGCCGCGCACTCAGCCTGTGGACGGCCCGCGTGGCCGCCATTCTCTCTCTTGCGGCCGTGGCTTGGACGCCCGGATCGGTCTCCGGGCAGCAGCTGCGGATCGACCGCCTGCGGCCGGCGACGCACTCCCTGGATTGGAACGAAACGGACGGTTCGCACACGGTATCGGTCGTCGGGGCCATGCTGGACGATCACTACTTCGACCCGGCGCTCACGCGCGTGTTCGTCGTCGCCACCGGTGGCGACGAGTGCGAGCTGGGTTGGGATCCCGGGCGCATCCGGGTTCTCTTCCAGCGCCACGGGCATTCCTACGGGCCCGAGATGGTGCTCGACGCCGACAGGAACGAGGCGCACCGGGACTCGTGCGGCACGGTCGAGACGTGGACCAGCAGCGACATGCGCCTGCGCCTCCCCGGCGCCTTGTTCGCCGAACCGGGAGAGTTGGAAATCCGCGTGGTTCGCTATCCGGACCATAGAACGCTGGAAGGGGCGCCCATGATAAGGCCCAGGGGCACCCCCCAGACGGTCCGCGCGACCCTGCCCGTGCTCGCTCCGCCCTCGATCGAGCCGGCCGAGCCGCGCGTGGTCCAGGTGGGAGACGAAGACGAGCTGGTGATCAGCTTCCGGGGCTCCGATCCGGAGTGGGTGCAGCTCGAGGGTCGCCCGGGGTGCAGCTCGAGGCTGGACGCCGTGGTGGCAGACGGTCAGGCGACGGTCCAGCTCCACAGGTGCGCGGTGCGCGAGGCCGGCGTCATCCGGGTGGCGCTGCGAAACGCCGCGGGGGTCGATGCGGCGGAGGTACTCGTGTGCCCCTCCAGCCGGTGGGCGCGCGCGCCCGAGGGCTGCCCCCGAGCGTTCTTCATCGTGCGTCGGACCACGGGCACGGAGGACGACGCGACGCTCGGCTCGGCGATGACGCCGGTGATTTCGGCGCCCACTCCGGCGCCGGTGCCGGCCACGCGCCCGCTCCTCCCGCCCGGACGGCGGCGCGCACGCGGCCTGGCCAGGGCGCTGACGGGGGCGCGGGCGCAGGAGGCCTCGGCGATGTCCGGCAGGCTCGCCTCCGAACCGGCGCGCGAGCCGCTCGGGTGGGCGACGTTCGTGGCCAACGTGGCGCGCGCCGACCGGCGCGTGGACCCGACCGATCTGGTCGCGCACGTGACCACGGAGGCGCGCGTGGCGTCTGCGGAGATCGCCGCCTGGCACGCGCGCGGCGCGGCGGTGCAGGCGGGGCGCAGGGATCGCGTCGAAGAGGAGCTGCGCGCGGCGAAGATCGCTCTGGCGCGCGGGGTCAGCTCGCGGCGGCCGTTCTTCCCGGGCCGCGCCGCGCAGGCTCTAGAGGACCCGCCCGGCCCACCCGTCGCGGCGCGGGCGCGCCTGCGCGGCTACGTGGCCGCGCTCGAGCTGGAAGCCGAGCGCGCGCGCCGCGAGGCGGACCTGGCGCACTCTCTCCACGAGCAGGCCGTGCGGCGCGAGGAGCGCCTGCGCGACTCGCTCGACGAGGTCGCCGCGTCCATGCACGAGACCGCCAAAGCGATAATCAGCAACATGCGCGCCTGAGGCGGACCGGCCGCCGAGACGTGGCCCACCACACACACGCGCAAAGGGCCCCGAGGTTACCCCCGGGGCCCTTCTTCTGTCGCTACCCGCAGCGAGCCGGAGCGTCGGCCTTCCTCCGCGGCCGCGCTCGCCTGCTAGTTGAACAGGTACTTCAGCCCGACCTGGATCTGCCAGCGGCTGAACTGGCTCGGGTCGTCGATGAACGTCTCCGACGGACCGGTGAAGTTGAACACCGGCTCGCCGTCCGCGTCGTCGAACCGGGTCAGGGTCAGCGGCGACGTGGCCGCGGGACTGGCCAGCTTCCGCACCCCCCAGTCCGAGTTGAGCAGGTTGGTCACGTTCAGGATGTCCACGTTGAGCTGCAGCGTATGCGCGTTGCCGCCCGAGAACGTCGTGAGATCCTGCAGGATGCGCAGGTCCACCGTGTGGTACCACGGGTTCACCAGGCCGAAGCGCTCGGCGATCTGGCCGCGATTCTCGCTCAGGTAGCTGTCCTGCTCGATGAACGCATCCAACTCGGCCCACTGCTGCGCCGCGGTGCGACCGTCAGCAGCCGGATCGAAGCGGATTTCGCTCATGCTCGCCGGGATGAAGATCAGGTCGTTGCCGCCGAACCCGTCACCGTTGACGTCACCCGAATAGGTGAAGGAGTACCGATTGCCGCCGCCTGCGGTGAACTGGTTGCCCTCCGCCGCCTCGAAGAACAGCCCGAAGTGAGTCGCGTAGCTCGGCGACCAGTTGAGGCTGTAGGTGGCCGCGCCCACGACGCGGTGCCGCTGGTTGAACTCGGCGAACGACAGCTCCGGCGTGTTGGGGTCACCCTGCACCGGCTGATTGGAGAAGAGCACGCTGGCGATCTCGCTCGACTTCAGGTTGTTGCGCGCGTCCGTGAAGCTGTAGGAGACCTGCGTGTTCAGGCCCGAATCCCAGGTCTTCCGGAGTTGGCCCGTGACGTTGACGTTCCAGCCCTCGTTGGTATTGTCGATCACGTAGATGCCCGCGCCCTCCTCGGGGAACAACTGGTTCAACTCGTTGTTGTCGAAACCTCCGAAGTAGGGGCGGCCGTCGTCCAGCGTGCGCACCGGCGCGATCAAGTCCGCGTTGCGCATGAAGATCGCGTTGATGTCGTTGCCGTAGATCAGCTCGGCGGTGCCGATCCAGCCGTCGCCGAGGTCCTGATCGATGGCCACGTCGGTGACCCAAACCTGCGGCCACTCGAAGTCGGGATCCATCGCGTTCAAGTCGAAGGACTGCTGCAGGATCGAGCGACCGCGGGTCGGGTCGGTCTCGATCTGCTCGACGTCGGGATTGCCCGGCGCCCACAGGTTGGGGTTGGCGCCCGGATTGGAGATGACGTTGCCCACCCAAACGAACGGCACGCGACCGGTGAAGATCCCGCTCCCGCCGCGCAACTGAGTGGTGTTGTCGCCGCTCACGTCCCAGTTGAAGCCCAGCCGCGGCGACCACAGCGGGCTCGTCCCGGGCAGCGACGCCTGGTCTACGACCTCGAGTTCGTCATTCTCGTCCAGCGCCGTGAGGCCCGTCGAGTAAGGATTCGCGACCGGGTCCGTGAAGTACATCGGCAGGTCGACGCGTACTCCGACGTTGAGCGTGAAGTTCTCGCTCGCCAGGAACTCGTCCTGCGCGTAGAAGGAAAGCTGGCCGACGTCGATGTTTTCACCCTTGAACGGCCCCGTGCCGATGTAGCTGTTCAGGTCGATGAAGTCCGGGCTGTTCGGGTCGGTCTTCTCGAAGAATTCCTCCAGGCTGTCGAACGTCGTGCCCCCAAGGAAGTCCAGCTCATCCGGCAAGAAGAACACGCCGTGTCGGAAGATGTTGAACGAATTGAAGAAGCCGAACCACTCGAAGTTGCTGCCCAGCGTGAGGCTGTGGCGGCCCTGGAAGAAGGTCAGGTTGTTGGTGAGCTGCAGGACGTCCTGGTCCAGGATGTTGTGGATCGAGAACGGCTCGTGGCCGACGGTCGTGTAGCCGACCCCGTCTTCTCCGATCTCGACTGTCGGGAACGGCTCGCTGTTGGCTTCGCGGAAGTCGCGGAAGCGGTTGAAGCTGGCGAAGAAGCGGTTCGCGAACCCGGTCCCCCGGCTGTTCAGCTCGAACGCGACCGAGTGCAGCTCGTTGTTGATCGTGTAGCCCGCGTTCTGGAACGGCAGCGTTGTCGGGTTCGGCCCGCGGCCGGCGTTTGCGAAGCTCAAGACGAAGGGGTGCGGCGGCAGGTCACGCTCGGCGTCCAGGAAGTTGTAACGGAGCGTCAGGTTGTGGTTGTCGCTGAGGTTCCAATCCAGCTTCGCAAGGACCTTGTTGCTGTTGGTCTCGTGCACGAAGCCCTGGAACGGCCCGGTGTCGTAGTTGAAGACCTGCTGCATGCGCTGGCTGATCTGGTTCAACACGTCGGCCTCGGCGCGAGACTCGCCGAACACTACGTTGCCGTCCTCGTCGGCGGTGAAGTTGGTGCCGGGATCGTCGCGCCGCTCCAGCTCGGCGTTGATGAAGAAGAACGCCTTGTCCTTCACGATCGGCCCGCTGAGGGTGAACCCGGACTGGTTGAACGACAGGTCCGGGTTGGCGATCACCGGACTGCCGCTGACCTCGGTGCCGATCAGGTCCTCGTTGCGGAAGAAGCTGTAGGCCGAGGCCCGGAACAGGTTGGTGCCGCTCTTGGTGACGGTGTTGACGTTGGCGCCCGTGAAGCCACCTTCGCGCACGTCGAACGGGGCGACCGAGACCTGCACCTGCTCGACCGCGTCGAACGGCACCGGCTCGGAGCCGGCCTGGCCTCCGGGAGCGGGGTCATCGAGCCCGAACGGGTTGTTGTAGTACGACCCGTCCAGCGAGATGTTGTTGTAGAGCCAGTTCCGCCCCGCGAATGCGAAGTTGCCGTCGTTGCGGGGGTCCAAGCGGACCAGGTCGCGCGTGCTCCGACGCACCGAGGGGAGCTGCGTGACATCATCCAGGTCCAGCACCGTCGAGGCGCCGGTTCGGTCCGAGTCGAAGATCTCGCCGCGCACGCCCTCGACGTCGATGCCCTCCAACTGCACGGCCTGGGCGATCAGTGAGAAGTCGACCCGCTCGGTCTGGGCCAGCCTGAGGAATACGTTCTGCTCCGAGCCGGGCCGGTAGCCGATCATGTCCACGGTGACCGTGTACGGGCCACCGATGCGCATGTTCGGGATCGAGAAAGCGCCCCCGCTGCGCACGAGCGTCGTGTAGCGCGTGCCGCTGGGCACGTGCACGGCCGTGACCGTAGCGCCCTCCAGCGGCTGGCCGTCCTGCGCGAGCACGAAGCCGCTCATTGCGGATGTGGTCACGCCCTGGGCCGCGACCCCCAGGGGCGTAAACGCGAGGAGCATGGATACGAGCAGGCTTGCGGCCCGCAGCACTGTGGCGGCGCGACGAGACATGGGCTCTCTCCCGGGTGTTCGGTGGCAGCTTGGGTCGCAGCATGATGCATCGGCGGGGGATCGCGTCGCAAGCGGTGCCGCGTAACGGATCCGATCTCGCCACCAGGCGGTATCGGCCGCAGGCCCCCGGTCTGCGGCAACAAGATCGGAACGGCATGGTATCATGGAGCGCGGACGGCGGTTCACTCCGTCGAACCGTATCCTCATTGCGGCGGAGGCGCTGGTGAGTCCTTGGATTCAGAATGGGCGGCTTGGAGTTGTGACGGCCTCACTGGTGCTGGTGGCCACGACGGGCCTCGGCGCGCAGGAAATGAGCTTCGAGGAGTACGAACCGCGCTCCACGCTCGTGGTTCCGGAAAACCCGGTCAGCCGCGCGCGCTTCCCGTTCGTGGACGTGCACAATCATCTGCGCGGCGAGCTCACGAGGGCGCGCGTGGACAGCATCGTCGCCGCCATGGACGAGCTGAACCTGGCGGTCATGGTCAACCTTTCGGGGGGGCGCGGCGATACCCTCCGACAGCGCGTTCAGGCGCTGAAGGGTCCCTATCCGAACCGCTTCGTCGTGTTCGCCAACCCCTCCTACGAGGGCATCGACGCCCCGGGCTACGCCGAACGGACCGCCG
>JBDLIA010000042.1 GCA_039715185.1 Gemmatimonadota bacterium | reverse complement strand
CGAGCGCGCGTGCACGACCTCCCCGCCGAGCATGACCAGCCTCACGTCGCGCGCGGCGGCAACGTCCCGGGTCGGATCGCCGGCCACCGCCACGAGGTCCGCCAACAGCCCGGCCTCGATGCGACCTCGATCGGCCAGGCCCAGGTAGCGGGCGTTGCCCGACGTGGCCGCGCGCATTGCGTCCAGCGGCGTCATCCCGTACTCCACCATCAGCTCCAGCTCGCGGGCGTTGTCGCCGTGATCGAACACGCCGGCGTCGCCGCCCATGCACAGGTCGACGCCGGCCGATAGCGCGCGGCCGAACACGTCACGCGAGCGCCGCAGGTTGGCCGGCGGTTCCTTCCCCGGGGTCCAGCCGCCGTAGACCGAGATCGCCTCGTAAGCCGCGAGCGTCGGGCACAGCGCCACGCCACTTTCGGCCATCAGCCGCAGCGTCTCGTCGGACGCGCCGTCGCCGTGCTCGATGGTCTGCACGCCGGCCCGGATGGCGCGCCGCATGCCCTCGTCGGACGCGGCGTGCGCCACGACGCGCCTCCCCGAACTCTCGGCGACCCCGACGATCCGGTCCAGCTCCTCCTGCGTGAACGTCGGGCGCGCCTCGCCGCTCGGGCCCCAGCGGTAGTCGGCGTAGACCTTGATGAAGTCCGCGCCGTGGCCGATCTGGTCGCGCACCACGCGCTCCAAGCCTGCGCCGTCGGCGGCCTCGGCGCCCAGCGGAGGCCTGAATGACGGCGCGAATCCGCGCGGGCCGTAGGCGCCCGTGGCGACGATCGCGCGCGAGGAGATGATCAGCCGCGGGCCGAGGATCACTCCCTTGGCGATGGCGGCCTTGAGCCCCGCGTCGGCGTAGCCCGCACCCTCCGTACCCAGGTCGCGAGCGGTCGTAAAGCCCGCGCGCAGCGTGGCCCACGCGTGGCTGCCGGCCCGCAAGGTCCGCTCGGCCTCCGATTCCACGAGCACCTGGTCGTTCCACGAGGTCTCGTCATAGGGGTGCAGGAAGAGGTGGGTGTGGCCCTCGATCATCCCGGGGATCAGCGTCGTTCCGGGCAGTTCGAGCACCCGCGCGCCGTCGCGCCCGAGCTGGTGCGCGGGTCCCACGGCCTCGATCCGGTCGCCGCCCACGCGCACGCCCCAGCCTTCGCGGGCCTCGTCCGCGGCGCCGTCCCATACCCGGTCCGGGAGCAGAACGATCGGCGCGCCGCCCTGCCCCGACGCGGGCGCGAACGCGACCAGGACGGCTACTGACGTCAGAAGCAACGCTGTGACGTGCAAGGAACGCGGCATGGCAACCAATCTCCCCAGGTGGTGGTCGGCTGACCTCAGCTTACCCGGGGTCGGACGCGGGACGCCACCGCGCCGCTTGCGGAGAGACCGCGCCGCGCGAATGATTCGCCCGTCCACCTCCCGCTGGAGCCGCCCGTGAATCTTCTCGATCCACAGACGAGGGCCGCACGCTGGGCCACCCTCCTATTCGCACTGGTGGCCGCTGCGTGCGGCGACGACGGCACCGCGCCCGAGGACCGAGTCGTGGCCGGCGTCGACCTGGACGTACTTTTCGCTCCGCCCACCCAGGCGGAGATCGACGCGGTCGCGAACGACTGGGCGGGGCGCGATCCGGTGGCGTCCCAGATCCAGGTCGTGGCGACCGGCGCCGTGAGCATCCTGGGTATTATTCCACACACGGTCACCGTCGTGTCCCACGACGTGGGCGGCGTGCTCCACTACGGTGCGTTCGTCGTGCCGGACGGCGCCGATCCGGCCAGCCTTCCCATCGTCGTCTACCTGCACGGAGGCGACGCCGGCTTCGCCGTGAACGACGTGGTGACCATCGCGCAGTTCGCCGCGGATCTCGCCGGTAACGTGGTGTGGGTGGCGCCGTCCTTTCGCGCCGAGGCGCTACGCTTCGACGGCCAGACGTTCACTTCGGGCGGACCGCCGTCGCCGTGGGACCGCGACGTGGACGACGCCCTCGCGCTGCTCGACGTGGCGCTCACAACCGTTCCCGAAATCGACCCCACGCGCATCGGCCTGCTAGGGCTCAGCCGGGGCGCCGGCGTGGCGCTGCTCATGGCGGAGCGCGAGCCCTCCATCGACGGCGTCGTGGAGTTCTTCGGGCCCACCGATTTCTTCGGCGAGTTCGTCCAGGACGTCACGGAGGAGGCGCTGTTGGGCACCCTGCGCAACCTGCCCGGGCTGGAGTTCCTGGACGGCGAGTTCATCACCCCGCTGCGGCTGGGCGCCACCACGATCCCCGCGGTCAGGGGCGAGCTCGTGCGCCGGTCCGCGGTGCTGTTCGCCGACCGGCTGCCGGACGCGCAGGTGCACCACGGGGAGGCGGACATGGTCGTGGAGGTCAGCCAGGCGGAGAGCCTCATTCGGACGATGAGCGGCCTGGGCCGGATGGCGCCGGAGTTCGAGGCGTTCCTGTACCCTAACGGCGGCCACAACCCGCTCACGATGGACGGCAGCATTCCGCGCACCCAGGACTTCCTCGTGGGCCTGCTGGGGCTTCCCTAGGTGGCATCGTGAAGCGGCTCCTTCGCGAGCTCCACCGGCGTTCTCTGTGGCAGGTTCTGCTCATCTACGCCACCGGCTCGTGGATCGTCTACCAGGTCGCGCTGGACCTGGCCGAGGGCCTGGGGCTGCCCGACTGGGTAGCGCCCACCGCGCTGATCCTGTTGCTGGTGGGCCTGCCGATCGTGCTCGCGACGGCGTTCCTCCAGGAAGGCTCTCCGGCGACCGACGAGCCGCCAACACCGGCTGCCCAAGCGGGCGGCGCGACGGCCCAAGCGGCGCCCGCCCCGCCGGCGGCCGCGGGTCAGCCGCCCGCGCCCGAGTCCTCGCCGAGGTCGCTGTCGCGGCATCTGACGTGGCGGAACGCGATCCTGAGCGGGCTCGGCGCGTTCGCGCTGCTGGGCATCGTCGTCGCGCTCTTCATGGCCAGCCGGCTGGTGGGCATCGGCCCCGCCGCCACGCTGTTCGCGCAGGGGGCGCTGGCCGAGGACGCGCGCATCATCCTGGCCGACTTCGACGGCCCGCCCGCGGATTCGGCCATCGCGGAGATGGTGACGGAGGCGCTGCGTATAGATCTGGAGCAGTCCCGGGTCGTGCGCCTGGTGGAGCCGCGAGTGGTCCGCGACGCGCTCGCGCGCATGCAGAGGGACGAGGCCACGAGGATCGACGCGAACGTCGCCAACGAGGTCGCGCTGCGCGAAGGCATCCCGGCGGTGCTCGCCGGGGAGCTACTACGCGCCGGAGGATCGGTCGTCATCTCGGCGCGCATCGTGGCGCCCGGCGGAGGGGGCTCGCTCGCGTCCTTCCGGGCCACCGCCGGTGACTCGACGGAGCTGGTCGACGCGGTGGACCAACTGTCCGCCGACATGCGCGCCAAGATCGGCGAGTCGCTGTCCTCGGTCCGCGGCAGCCCCCCGCTGGAGCGCGTCACCACCCGCTCGCTGCCCGCGCTGCAGCGCTACTCCAGCGCCGTCCGCATCCTCCAGGACGCGCCGGAGTCCACCCGGGCGACCGCGCTACTGGAGGAAGCCGTCGCCGCGGACAGCGCCTTCGCGATGGCCTGGATCCAGTTGGGGCGGCTGCATTTCTTCCAGGACGTGGACGACGACCGCGCGACCGACGCCCTGGAGCGCGCACGCCGGCACGCAGAGCGCCTGAGCCCCCGCGAGCGGCTGCTCGCGGAAGTGTGGTACCAGGATGATGTGGAGTTCGACAGGGACGCGCGGTACGCCGCGCTCCAGCGCCTGCTCGCCGAGTATCCGGACGACCGCGAGGGCTTGCTGAACCTCTTCTACTACCGCCTGGAGCGGATGGAGCTGCCCCGGGCGCGCGAGGCGCTCGACCGCGTCCTCGCGGTGGGGTCGGCGTGGGCCCTGGGGTCCGACATCCGATGGCAGCTGTCGGCCTACGAGGGGAACGTCGAAGCCGCCGCCGCGGAGTTGGACGCGTACGCCGCCAGGTTCCCCTCGGACTCGCTCTACACGGCCAACATACGCGCATATCTCGCCGCCATGACAGGCGACTACGAGGCCGCTTCTCGCGGATGGCTGAGACTCCGGGAGTCCAGCTCGGGGACCGTTTACGAGGCGGGTTCGCTGTCCCGGCTAGGGAACATCGCGAGTCTTCAGGGGCGACTTGCGGAGGCCTTCCGCCTCAACCAGGAGGCCGATCGAGCCGCCGGCCTCAACCCGGTGCAGATCAGGCTCGGCGACGAGCTGTTCCGGCTCCGCCGGCGCGCGTGGCTCGAGCTGCCCGTTGCGGAAGAGGTCGATGCCCTTCGTGCGTCGCTCGCGGCCGGCTTCCTCGACTCGATCCCGGCCTCCTGGGCCTGGGAGTTGGACGTCGCACCGGCGCTCGCACTCGCGGGCGCGACCGACGACGCCGAGCGGGTTCTCGAGAGCTGGCTCGACCGCGCTTCGGAGAGGTACAGACGCCGGGACAGAGACGAGTGGGCCAACGCGCGCGGGGAGATCGCGTTCGCGCGCGGCGAGTACGAGGCCGCCCTGGAGAGCTTCCAGGAGGCGAGGGAATACGTCGAGCAGTGTCCGCGGTGCGGACTCGTGGACATCGGACGCGCGCACGAGGCGCTGGGCCGGCCGGACTCCGCGCGCGTCGCCTATGAGTCCTACCTGCGCACTCCCGACCCCTTCCGCATCAGGGGCGACGCGGTGGCCCGCGCCATCACGCTCGAGCGCCTCGCGGGACTGCACCTGGCGGCCGGCGACCGGGACGCCGCGCGCGCCGCCCTCGCCGAGTTCATCGACCTCTGGAAGGACGCCGACCCGGAGCTGCAGCCGCGCGTGGACGCGGCGCGGCACCGGCTGCAGTCGCTGGTGGAAGCCGAGAGATAGGCCGGGGGGGGCGCCCATGGCGCTTTGGCTGGACAAGTTCCGCAAGCGAAAGATCGGGCAGTGGTCGCTGGGCTACCTGGCCGGCGGCTGGGTGGCCTACGAGGTCCTCAGCCAGGTCGCCGAGAACTTCGCGTGGCCCGCGGTCATCATGCGGGCCGTCACGGTGGCCGTGGCGACCGGCCTCCCGGTGGTCGTGATCCTCGCTTGGTACCACGGCGAGAAGGGGCAGCAGCGAGTCGGCGCGGTCGAGCTCGCGCTCCTCACCGGCGTCGCCGCGGTCGGCCTGCTCGCGCTCCGAGCGTTGACGGCGGACGAAGGTGCCTCCCCCGTTCTGGACCCGGCGGCGTCGGTGCGGCTGGCGGCGTTCGACGGCATCCTGATGAACTCCCTGGCCGTGCTGCCCCTTCTGAACAGGAGCGGAGACCCCGACCAGGAGTACTTCTCGGACGGCTTGACCGAAGAGTTGATGGGAGCGCTGTCGCGCGTGCCTGGCCTGAGGATATCGGCCCGAACGTCCTCGTTCGCGTTCAAGGACTCGCCGGCGACGACCGACTCCATCGCCCGCGTGCTCAGGGTCCGGCATCTGCTGACGGGTTCGGTTCGGCGCCAGGGCGACAGCCTGCGCGTCGCGGTGGGTCTAATCGACGCCAGGGACGGCTTCGAGGTCTGGTCCGACACCTACCGACGTCCGGCCGCGGATGTGTTCGCGGTCCAGGAGGAGATCGCCCGCTCGGTGGTGGACGCGCTGCCGCTCGACCCCGTGCTGCTCGCTACCGACTGGGAGCTGCCGGACTACTCGACCAGCCTGGAGGCGCACGACCTCTACCTGCTCGGCAAGCAGGCATGGACCCGCCGCACGGGCGCCGACCTTCTGCGCGCGGTCGAGTTGTTCGAGGCGGCGATTGCGCTGGACTCGCTCTACGCTCCGGCGTGGGCCGCCCTCGCCGAGACCTACGTCGTCCTCTCCGGCTACACCTCCGTCTCGACCAGGACCGCCTTCTCGCGGCTCCAGCAGACGGCGCAGCGGGCCCTGCAACTCGACAGCCTCATGGTCGAGGCGCACACGGCTCTCGGGTACGGCACCGCGTGGATGTCCTACGACTACATGGCGGGCATCGAGCGGATCGAGCGCGCGCTGGCCATCGATCCCGAATACGCGACCGCCCTGCACTGGCTAGGCGAGCTGCTGGCGCACACCGGTCGCTTCGAGGAATCGAGCGAGCGTTTCGCCTCGGCGATGGCGCTCGACCCGCTGTCCGGCGTCACGCGCGCCGACTACGGCCAGGCGCTCCAGCTAGCGGGCCGGCACGAGGACTCCGTGGAGATCCTGGAGGCGTATCTCGCAGACGATCCCGGCTACCTGATCGCGGAGTACTGGCTCCTCTACGCCGCTTTGATGACCGGGAGGTACGATAGGGCCGATGAGCTCGCACGCGGTCTCTCGGAAGCGTTCGGGCTGAACGGAGGCGGGCTGTCGCTCGCCGTGCGCGCGCTGGCCGGAGAAGCCTCGAAGGAGGCGGCCGTAGCGGCGCTCGACGCGGAACCCAGGGCGGTGTCGGGTGTGGCGGCCACGCTGCTCGTGGCCCTGTATGGACAACTCGGGGCACTCGACCAGGGGATCGCGATCCTGGAGCACGGAGCGGATACTCCGTTCCAGGGCCTGATCTATCTCTCGTCGCACGCCGCCTTCGCCCCGTACCGCGAGCATCCCAGGTACGGCGAGCTGGCTTCGCTGGTGCGGTTGAGGGAGTAGGCGGAAGGCGTGGGCTTTGCGTCGATCACCGTCACCGCCAGGCGAGCCCCTGGTGGCTCCTCTCCTGACTCCCAGGTGAGCGGCGCCACTCCTCTCTGACGAGGTCCACGCTGATGCCTGATGCCAATCCCCACCCGCCGCAGTCGGGCCCGCACGAACGCGGGGCCGACCTGCTGTTCCACCCCGCCACGAACAAGGGAACGGCCTTCACGGACGAGGAGCGCCTGAGCCTGGGGCTGCGGGGGCTTCTGCCGCCGCACGTAAATACGCTCTCTCAGCAGCAGCAGCGGGTGCTGGAGGGCGTGCGCAGGAAGGAATACGACATCGAGAGGTACATCGCGCTGCGGGCGCTCCAGGACCGAAACGAGCGACTCTTCTACCGCACCCTGATCGACGACATCGACGAGCTGATGCCGCTCGTGTACACGCCGACCGTCGGCCAGGCGTGCAAGGAGTTCGCCCACATCTTCCGCCGGCCGAGGGGATTCTACGTCACCGCCTCGGAGCGCGGAGAGGTCCGCCAGACGCTGGACAACTGGCCCGAGCCCGACGTGCGGACCGTAGTGGTCACGGACGGGCAGCGCATCCTGGGCCTGGGCGACCTGGGCGCGAACGGGATGGGGATTCCGATCGGCAAGCTGGCGCTGTACACGGCGTGCGCCGGAATCGCCCCGCAGCACTGCCTGCCGATCATGCTGGACGTGGGCACAGACAACGAGGATCTGAGGGCGGACCCCCTCTACCTGGGGGTGCCGTCTCCGCGCGTGGGAGGCGAGGAGTACCTCGCCCTGGTCGACGAGTTGGTCGAGTCGCTGAACGAGAAGTGGCCCGGCGTGCTGATCCAGTTCGAGGATTTCCTCACGCCGAACGCGTACCGTCTGCTCGACCGCTACCGCGACAGCGTTCTCTGTTTCAACGACGACATCCAGGGGACGGCGGCGGTGGGGCTGGCCGGGCTTCTCGCGTCCACCCGGATCTCGGGTATCGAGCTCGAGGACCTGCGGGTCATGTTCCTCGGCGCCGGCGCCGCGTCGACGGGCATCGGCGACCTTCTGGTGGGAGCCCTGGTGGAAGCCGGCTTGGACCGGGA
This sequence comes from Gemmatimonadota bacterium, assembly GCA_039715185.1. Classification (NCBI taxonomy): domain Bacteria; kingdom Pseudomonadati; phylum Gemmatimonadota; species Gemmatimonadota bacterium. The sequence goes on along the minus strand of JBDLIA010000042.1, from coordinate 21,583 downwards.
GCAGGCCATGGACCGGATATCGTTCGTTGATTCCAAGGGGCTGCTCGTGCGGTCGCGGCAGCATATCGCGGCGCACAAGGAGCGATTCGCCCGCGACGGCCAGGCCATGGACCTGCTCGACGCGATCCGCTCCCTCGAGCCGCACGCGCTGGTCGGCGCGACCGGTGCTCCGGGCACGTTCACCCGTGAGATCGTCGAGGCCATGGCCGACATCAACGAGCGGCCCACGATCTTCGCCCTCTCGAATCCCACCTCGAAAGCCGAAGCCACCGCCGAGCAGGTCTACACCTGGACCGGCGGCCGCGCGATCTTCGCGAGCGGGAGCCCTTTCGGGCCGGTGGAGGTCGGCGGGCGGCTATTCCGGCCCGGGCAGGGCAACAACGCCTACATCTTCCCCGGTGTCGGGCTCGGGGCGGTGAGCTGCCAGGCACGGACGGTGACGGACGCGATGTTTCTTGCCGCCGCACGGTCGCTCGCGGCTCAGGTCAGCGAGGCCCAGTTGGAGCAGGGCTCGATCTACCCTCCGTTGAACGAGATCCGGGACATCTCGCTGAACATCGCCTGCGCGGTGGCGGAGCAGGCCTACGCGGACGGCGTTGCGGGGCTGGAGCGTCCGGAGGATCTGCGGGGGAGCATCGCAGCCGCGATGTACGACCCGCAGTACTGAGGGCGCCTCAAGAGACAATCGGAGCGATGGTGTTCGGCCCCCTTTCAACGCCCCTCCCCGCTCTTAGGCGAACGCCAACCTCAGACCATAGAGAAGCGCCAACCCCGACAGGAAGGCGAGGGTGTGGTAGATGTTCCTGCTCACTCCATGGTCCTTGTTCACCTCCGGCACCAGGTCCGAGGCGGCGATGTAGAGGAAGTTCCCGGCCGCGAACGGGAGCAAGAAGGCCACATCCATCTGGAATGAGGCGGCGTAGGCAAGGAGAGCTCCGACGAGGAAGGTCAGCCCCGAAAACAGGTTGAAGAGCAGCGCCTTGCTCCTTGGCCAACCCCCATGAAGCAGAACCGCGAAGTCGCCCAGCTCCTGGGGCACTTCGTGAGCCGCGGCCGCGAGCCATGTGACCATGCCGAGGCGGATGTCGATGATGAACGCCCCGGCCACCGCCAGCCCGCCCATGAAGTTGTGGAGCGCGTCTCCGATCAGGATCAGGTAGGTGAGCGGCTTGCGGCACCGCGCGGCGGCGCGGTGGCAGTGATGCCAGTGGAGGAACTGCTCGAGCACGAGAAAGACCGAGAACCCGAGCAGCAGCCATACAAAAGCCGAGATGCGAAACGCGGGGCCCTCCATGGCCGCGGGAAGCATGTGGAAGAAGGCGCCGCCCAAGAGCGATCCCGCCGCGAAAGCCACCAGCGGCAGCAGGATCTTGTCGAGCGTCGCCTCCTTCAACAGGAGCGTGACGCTCCCCACCAGCGCGATAGCGCTCATGGCGACGCCGGCGGCGACGATCCAGGCCAGGGTCGTCACTGTTCTCGATCTATGCGCCCGTCTCCGCGTCCTCCCGGATTCGTCGCATCAGACCACGGTGGACCCACACGAAGTAGCCGGTCATGGAGCCGACCCATACCGCCGTCCCGATGTTCACGGTGGACCAATCCAGCACGCCTCCGATCTCGACGCCGAACACCCCGAACACGGTGATCGAGTACAGGATGGCGGCGACGAGCACGGTGAACGGGAAGTACCAGAAGGACACGTGCCGCTCGGTCTCGAAAACCTGGAACGCGGCGACGGTCGCGACGGCGATCGAGCCGAGTAGGTGCACGCCGTTGTACGCCAGGACGGGTCCCGCTTCGACCACGAACCTGCTGGAGGCATCCGCTCCGTAGAAGAAGACGGCGCCCATGGCGGCGGCCGTGTGGAAGATCGACCGGCCCTGGACCGCGTTCAGGACGGCGAAGACGAGGACCACAGCGGCGTAAGCGACCACGCCTCCGATCAGCCCTTCCCTGAGAATCCTGCCGGGCTTGCTCCTCATGGCTTACCTCGCCTTTACGATTCGTCGCGTTCGGCCTGACGAGGTTAGTCTGCCGGTCGGAGGCTTGGCCAGAGCACTCGGCCTCCGGCTTCAGGAACCGGTCAAACCCAGCCGAAACGAACGAGCGATTTGTTGACTCGCCAGGTGAACAGCGCCGCGATCGCGATGAGAGCACTGGTCAGGCCCACACTGAACCTTACATAGACTTGCAGCCCGAGGATGATCGTCACGATAACGAGAAACAGACAGACCGTGGCCAGTCGTTTCCGCAAAGCCCTCAACGGCTTCACTCGTGCCGGCAGATCGTCAGGCACGGGCGCACCGGGCTGCGCCTCCGCCAGGATGCCGTCGATACTCGGCTGCAGGCGCAGATGCACGAACGAGAGCAGTCCCATCAGGACGAAGAGCAATAGCGTCTTGGCCATCAGCACCCAGCTGCTCCACAGCGCCGTGATGCCCAGCGGGCCTACCAGGAGCAGCAGCACACCCGTGACCAGCACCGTTGCCTGAAACGCGAAACAGCGGGTTGCCCCGCGCCGAATGATGTTCTCCATGTACCGGTCCGCGTCATAGCTGAACGACGACCCCAACTGGGCGCGCTCGTTGACAACTATGAGGTTGAACAATGGCACCGACATGAAGACGAATGCCAACACGTGCAGGACTCTCAGAACTGGATAGAGGCTCTCCATAATAGGCTCCGTTGCTTCCGGTCGATCGAAAACGCGTCATAAATCGGGGCGGTCGAGATCATCGACGGAGCCGACGCCGAGCATCAGAACACCGCTACGCGGTCTGCCCATAGGGTCCAATCGGTCATTACGTCTATCGTGCTGCGCCGACAATCAGCCGCGAGGTGGTCCTCGAGGATCCCGCGCGCGTCCATGCAAGAGCCACAGACGCCGATCTCGCCGTTGTGGAGGCTGACCGCCTTCAGCATGGACTCGATGTTGTAATAGCCCTTCGGGACGGTCTGCCCCCGATTGGCGCACGACACGCCGTCACCTATGAGGAACACACGAACTTGCTCGCCCTCTCGCTTGGCGAGCTCGCCGGCAAGACGTAGCCCGTTGTAGCTCCGTTCGGTCCCGTACGGCGGATCGTTCAGAATCACCAGCGTCTTGCCCATATGCCGTTCTCTCCGACCGTTCTATGCGCCTACCGTACCTTCTCCCCAAAGGCCACCTCGAACCCTCGCGCTCTCCACTCCGGGACACCGTCTTCCAGCCGAACAGCGGAGAAGCCGTGCGCGCGCAACGTCTCGACCGCTTCGACGGCCAGGACGCAGTACGGACCACGGCAGTACGCAACGATGTCGCGATTCCTTGGCAGCTCGCCCAGGCGATCCTTCAGCTCCGCGAGAGGCACGGACAGGGAACCAGGGATGTGGCCGGCGCGGTATTCTTCGCGAGGGCGCACGTCGAGAACGGTCACCTCGCCCGAGCGCGCCCGCTCGACCAGGGCCGCTCGATCGACCGGCTCCATCGCCTCCCGCTGATCGAGGAACTCGCGCGTCACGCGCTCCACCTCGGCCAAGCGCAACTCCGCGAGCTCGCGAAGCGTGCGGTAGAACTCGCAGACCTCCTCGCCGGCCAGACGGTAGGTCACGTACAGACCATCCTTCTCGGACTCTACGAGGCGAGCGGCGCGCAAGACCTGGAGGTGCTGCGAGGTGTTGGCCGGGCTCTGCCCCGAGTAGTGGGCCAGCGCCTCCACGGTGCGGGGGCCCTGGCAGAGCAGGTCCAGCAGCTCGAGTCGGCGTGGACTCGCCATTGCCTTGCCGATACGGGCGAACTGCTGGTAGATGGAGTCCTTGTAACGACGGCCGGGAGTGACCATCCGAGTACTCGACTATTCAACGGGATACTTGATTGGTATACCGGTCTTCGCTCTTCGTCAAGAGTCCCGCGGTACCGCCGTCGAGTTTACAGCCGGGTGTTTACGTTAGCGGATCAGAGCGTCAAGCCGAGCCAAGTCCAGCCCCTGCTCGCGGCAGTGCTGTCGCGCGAGTTCTAGCAGCGTGAAGCCGTCTTCGTAGGCTACGAAATCGCCTGCATCGTCCACGTAGACGAGTGCGCCGCTCACAACGAAGAGGGTGATCATCGGCTCGGTGGCGTCCTCGGGTACGACCAACGTGTGTGCCTCGCCAGCGGGTTCGAAGATGAACGTCCCGGCGCTTGCGATCCAATCGTGCTCCAGATACCGCCAGGTCCCTTGGAGCGTATAGCCCTGTACGGTGCTGACATGGTAGTGCTTCGGCACGACGGTGCCCGGCAGGGCCTTGAGCACCGCCGTAAAGCCACCTGTCGTGACGTTGAAGTGACAGGGCTGAAACCAGGCGGTCTCGCCGTATGGTATCCAAAGGCGATCGTCATCGAAGTCGAGCGCGGTGATGAAGTGATCCCGCTGCCGGCCCACGGCATCGAGGCCATCATCGTAACCGGGAAATGCTGTGACGGGCATCGCTACCTCCGGGGTCAAGGGGCTGAGCGGACGCGCTTACCAATAGGCCGGGCCCGCTGAAGACCGTCAAGTTGTGGTGTAAGATGGGCCGGGCGGGGCCCGCGGTTCAGCAACAAACCGGCACTCCCCGTCCCGCCCTTGTTTGCGAAGACCAGCCGTAACATCGTTCGAGCATCGTGCGCGGCACCCGCCAACCGCCCCCACTCTTACTAACCTGCACAAGGTGGGAGGAGTCACATGCGAAAACTCACGGTTTCCGTCGGTGTGTTGCTCATCGCGGGACTCGCCGCGGGTCATAGACCGGCTCCGACGTCCCTGCAAGGACCCCTGGAGGGTGCTTGGCAGTCGGTTGGGCAGCCGGGCCTCGTCACGTTCACCGAAGGGCATTACAGCTGGATGAGCGTCGCGGAATCGCGCGAGCTTTTTGGTGACCCATCGAATCCGACCGATGCCGAGCAGCTCGCTGCGTGCAGTGGGCTCACAGCCAACTCCGGCACATATGAGGTCTCGGATTCAACCGTCAGGCTTCGTATCCTCGTGGCCAAGCATCCGAACGCAATGGCGATGAAGCAGGTCGCAACGTTCGCGTATTCGATCAAAGCGGATACGCTGAAGGTGAACTTCGGCGGCCCCGCCAAGTACACCTTTGTCCGGCTGGACTAGTCGCTGGGATCAGGGCTGATCGTGCTCGGACTTCTCTACGAAGCGGAGAATCCGGGCCGATCAAACGAGGGGTCAGGAAATGGCCCTCTAGCGCCGCGTTCGAATCCACCAGAGCCCAGGAGGTGAGCCTCCTGGGCGACCTCGTCGAGGGATCTCGAAGCCACGCGCGCGGATCTGCCTCGGGACATCTCCTCGACCGAGACGGCCCGGGCCCCGGGACCCGCCGCGGCTCCGCTCGGATCCGACGTTCGGCCTGGCGATGCGTCAGTCGATGGACCTTGAAGCGCTAGTGCTATTGGGCTATCGCTTGCTGGACGCCGAGATCGAGAGCGTCGTTCAGCTCCTTCTGGAGGAGGTCGGCGGTACGTAGGTGACCGGTGACACCGGTGGACCCCCCATGGCCGCCAATCCGCCCACAAGTCGTTGTCCTACAACGTGGGCCGGGCGGGGCTCGAACCCGCGACCGTTGGATTAAAAGGGCGTGCGATTGTGTTTCGGCCAGTCTCGTAACTTGTTGATTTGTAACTGTTTAGGGACCTGCCTGGATGCCGCTTTGGGACAGGCTGGAGTAAAAGTCCATTGCTCTGCCCTATGCCGTTATGTCGCAAGGACTTACGGGCGCGCATCGGCCGACCACTTTGCCTGTGCGTTGGCAGAAATCTGTCAAGCAGAGAGAACGTTGGACTAGAATGCGGACGGTTGCGGGTCGGGCCTTGCAGAATCCGGCGGGGGGCTTTCAGGCTTCCCCATCTTGGAGGCCCTGTAGGCTTGGCACTTAGGGCCGCATTCCCCGCCCGGAATGATCTCGATGCCTTCGGTGGAGCAATGGGATCTTCCGTAAGCGTCCGGTGGGAGACACTCGCCCGCAGGAATGGAATCGGTGGGGGCCACGCCTTCGGGCGGTCCCTTCCTCATCTGGATGTCAGTGGTGATTGGGATGATCTCCGGCGGTTCGGGCTCAGACTCGGGTGGGGGTTCGGAGATACAGCCAGCGACCAAGGCGAGGACGAATACCGCGAGGATCTTTCTCATGGGGAGAAAGCTAAAACACCGATGGGCCGGGAATCAATCGAGACGTTCCCGGACACAGAAACGCCCCTTAGCATCCCCGGCGCGGGCAATGGGTACCGCCACGGCAGGGAATACTAAGGGGCGAATTGGTTAAGAGGACTTCGCCTCGGAGGGCTGCTCCGCCTTTGGAGCTACCACGGGACCGCTCGGTGTTCGTATGTCCGGGGTGATGGAGTACAAGGACTGTGCAACCCGCCATAGTGGTCCTGGCGATGTTTTGGGGTATCGTGGTGATGGTCAAGGACTCGTTTGTGAATCCCGTCAAGAAGCGGCTGTAAGCAGGACACTTCACCCACATAGCAGCAACTTCCTACCCATGCACTGAGAGGTACCTTCCAATGCTTGACTGGATACCGCAGTTACACCCAAGAGCTTGGCTTACGAGCGCAGCACTCCTGCTGGCTCTGACAACCCTTGGGTGTGGAGAAGAGGTGGGCGCCCCTAACCACGAAATCCTGGCGCCTTCTGCACCTCAGCTTCAACTTACCGGGAGAAACGAGAGCGGCTATTGCGGCTCAGAGGGGATCACCTGTAATCCTCCGAACGGCTTGCAAGCGGACATGATTTGGGAACGCCTTGGGGCGATGTCGGGCGGTGGCTACGGGGGCGCGTGTCAGGATGTCATTCAGGCGATGGCCGATCAGATGTTGACCAACAACCTTATGATCTTCGATGACGCTGCCGACCCAACTCCTGGCGCAGTTGCGGCAGGAGAAGTAACCGGCGTCACCGATCCCGATGGCACGTCCGCGATTAGTGACGACGTATTCTTTGAGGGGTTCTCTGAGGTCGGCAACAACGTTGCCCATGAGGGAATCCACAGCGGACAGGCCATTGGCACCATACCTAGTGTGGGAAGTTTTAACGACAACGAAATCTATGCCCAAGGCGCCGAAACGGCCTGCTTCTAGGGGAGATTGGGAACATGATGAGAACGCTTCTAAGAACGACCGTACTGGCGGCCCTGGCCTTGGTTGTGCCTTCGCTCGCCGCGGGACAACAGGGGACTCCCGAGGAGTCTGCCCTGGTATTCGCTGCTGGGGACCTGGTGTCTAACGGTGCTCTTCCCGTGGGCGTGGATCGCTACATCCTCGCCGAGAACGCCGAGGGGTACACGCAGGTTGCCTACGGTACCATGTGGGATGACGCACCTTACGAGGGGCTCTTGGCCTCTGTAGGCGGCTCCAGGGCTCTACACGCGCTTAAGGAGTGCGTCAAGAGGTGTGAGACGGAGCTGGGCGGGATCGTGGGAGTAGGAGCATCCACCGTCGAGGGCAGCGATGCTGTCGTGGCCCTGGAGATCGCCTCTTTGGTCAACGGCAGGCTCTACGTCCGGTGGTATGATGTGCGTTTGGAGCGCGTTTCAGGGAAGTGGGTGGTGGTTGGACATGAGATGACGCTTCAGACCTAGATACAGGGGGCTGCCCTGGGCCTTGGGTGAAGTGACGCACCTGGGGCAGCCCTCTTCTCTCCGCTACTCACCAACCCCCTAACTCCTTACACCTTACACACTTACAGTAAGCAGTAAGTCCTTGACACACCCATCCCGCCGTGCCCACCGTGGGGACAGGATCACTCGAACCTCGGAGGATACGGACATGATCTCAGTGACGTTGGCGCGGGATGTGGAGGATGAGGCTAACTGGAATGCGGCCCTACTGCTCGGTGCAGCATGTCACTTGTGGGAGGGAGGCTTGCCCGTGCATGCGTTGTACGTACTGGATGAGCTAGTGCAGCCTCTAGAAAAGGTCGTCAGTGACAGCGTGCGCGATGAAATCGCGCAAGCGAAAGCGGATCTTGGCTTGCTTGATCGGGATTAAGTCTCGGACTAGGTGCGGGGACCGGGATCTCTTGGGATTCCCGGTCCCGGAGGAAATGCTGGAGGCGGCGCGGTGTGCGAGTTGGGGGAGGATGGTGTGGGCGAGTGGTAGAGCCTGCCTCAGAACCAGATCCAGGCGACCAATCCCCCTCCCAAAGCCCCACCGAAAGCCCCGCTGGCCCCTAGGACCGCTGCCGCCTGCCGCCCGAGCTTCAAACCGCTGATCGCACCCCCGACACCCCCACCGATTGCTCCCGCGGCAATGATAGCCCAACTGTACGGGAGAAACCGAACCAACACGAACGCCGCTGCCATGAGCAACGCCAGGAGCAGGAGAATCCGGGGGAAGGTGCCTTTCGCGATCATCATACTCCAGGAGCTAGTTGATCCGGGGCAGTCTGTCCCCGCCCTTGCTTACCTCAATCGGCGGACGCTCGGACTCCGCTTCCGGGGCCGGAGAGACGTAGACAGAATCCGGGTATTCCACCTGAGTCCGAAGCGTGTCCGACCTCGGCGCCTCCATGGTGATGTCGGTGTCGATCGGGATCAACTCGGGGGTCGGTTCCTCCGCCTCCCCACAAGCTACGGCGGTCGCTGCTAGTAGCAGTACGGCGAGAAGCTTTCTCATGGCTTGAACGGTTGTCCGGGCCACCCGTCCGCGTCAAGGATTCTGGCAAACTGCTTGACACAGAAATCCATTGGGCACAACGTAGTAACCCCCTTAACCTACGGAGTGCCCCGATGGCGAAAGTCTACCGACCCACCTGGACCCGAAACGGGAAGCGGCAACGCAGCCGAACATGGTACCTGGACTATTCGGTCCGGAAGAAGCGAGTCCGGGAATCGAGCGGAACTACAGTCAAGGCGGACGCGGAGGCGCTTCTTGCGCGCAAGGTCGCGGCTCTACGTCCCGGCGGCCCGCTCCCCTCGGAGTTACGGACCGTCTCCTTCTCTGACCTCGCCGAGTTGCTGCGGGAGGACCATCGGCGGAAGGGGAACCGGAGTCCGGTCCGGTTGAATCATCTCGAACCCTACTTCAACGGGTGGCGAGCCGTGGACATCGACACGGCCGCCGTCCAGGGATACATCCGGACCCGTGAGAAGGAAGGCGCGAAGGGTGGCACGATCAACCGCGAGCTCGCGGCGCTCCGTCGAGCCATGCGCCTCGGCCAGCGGGTCCGCATGGTGGACCACCTGCCTACCTTCGAGATGCTGCCGGAGAACGTCCGCGAGGGCTTCATCACCGAGGACCAGTTTGGCAGCCTGCTGACGGAGTTGCCGGACTACCTGCGCCCGTTGGTGGAGTTTCTGTACGTCACTGGATGGCGGGTAGGGGATGCGCTCTCGCGCACCTGGAAGGACGTGGACCTCGGGGATCCAGGTTGGGTCCGGATTGAGGGATCCGACACCAAGGAGAAGCGCGGCCGGCAATTCCCGATGATTCCCCGTCTGCGCTCCGTACTCGAAGCACAACAGGACAAGCGGGAGGACTTCGAGGCGAAGCTAGGGCGGAAGATCCCTCATGTGTTCTTCTACTACCGGACCCAAGGCGCCGCGCGAGCGGGCGCCCCTCTCGGGGATTGCCGACACGCGTGGCGGAGCGCCTGCGAGCGGGCGGAGGGGGTGCCGGAGGGTTTGTACATCCACGACCTCCGCCGGTCCGCCGCGCGGTCCTTCATTCGTGCCGGGATGTCGGAACGCAATGCGATGGCCCTCACGGGGCACCAAACCCCGAGCATCCTACGCCGCTACGACATCGTGTCCGAGTCGGACTTGTTGGAGTCCGGAGAGAAGCTATCCGCCTTCTTCGATGCCGGCGCCAAGCATGGCAAGCGCTAGACAGTTATGGCAGAAATCTGTCAAGCAACAGGCAAAGTGAGAAGCTCCGAAATCCCGTAACTTGTTGTCCTATAAGGTGGGCCGGGCGGGGCTCGAACCCGCGACCGTTGGATTAAAAGTCCACTGCTCTGCCAGCTGAGCTACCGGCCCACAAGAAGATAACGCCGCCGCGCGGCGGTCGAATAGTGCGCCGGGGAGCCCTCTGCGGCCCTCTCAGTGCGGGCGAGGGACCGGGGCGGCGCTTCCGCCGAACGCTGCCGAGTTCCGCACTAGGAGGCCTCGGGCTCCCGTCCCCTGAGGGCCGTGCGACGGCCGGCGAGAGCGCCCGCCGCGGCGAACGCCATCTGCGCCAGCAGCACGATCGCCACGGCGGTGGGTCCGAGCGTCTCCCAGCCGAAGTCGGCGAACAGGCCGCCCGCCACCAGGTTCAAGCCCGACCAGGCGACCAGCGACACGATGCCCATCGCCACGCCGTGCAGGATGGGCGCGCGCAGGGCCCCGAATCCGGCCACGAAGCCGCCCGCGAAGAACCCGACCGCGACGGCCACCAGGGCGGTCGCCATGCCCGCGCCCCCGCCGGCCCCCGGGCCGAACACCGCGGCCAGGACGAGTCCCACGAGCGAGCCCACCGCGACCGCGACCAGCCACCCGAAGACCACAAGGCTCGGACGTACGTTGTCGAGATGCTCCGTCTGCGTCATCGCACTCCCTCGCCGAATAGGTCCAGCCCGAGCTGCACCGGCTGGAAGCTGCGCCGGTGGTGCGGCGTGATGCCCAGCTCGTTGATGGCGGAGCGGTGCTCCGAGGTGGCGTAACCCACGTTTGTCTCCCAGCCGTAGCCCGGGTAGCGGGGCGCCAGGCGCCGCATCAGCCGGTCGCGGTAGACCTTGGCCAGGATCGACGCGCACGACACCGAGTGCACCAGCCTGTCGCCCTCCACCACCGGCGTGCACTCCGGCGCCAGGTCCGGTACGGCCAGCCCATCGACCACCACGTGCTCCGGCACGACGGCCAGCCGCCGCAGCGCCCGCCGCATGGCCAGGTGGCTGGCCCGCAGGATGTTGAGGCGGTCCACCTCGCGTGCGCTGGCGGCGCCCACCGCCCACGCGAGGGCGCGCTCCTGGATGCGCCCGGCCAGCCGCTCGCGGACCCCCGCGGTCAGCAGCTTGGAGTCGTCGACGCCACGCAGAATACGGCCGGGCGGCAAGATCACAGCGGCGGCGAACACGGGCCCGGCCAGAGGCCCCCGGCCCGCCTCGTCCACGCCGGCGACGCGCGTGAAGCCGCTCGCCCACAGCTCCCGCTCGAGCTTCAGGTAACCGCTGGGCCGGCGCCTGCGCTTGCGCTTCTTCACGGCGAGCGCTTCATGGCGCTGGAGGAGGGCGGCTTGCTGGGTCATGGCCGCCAACATACGCGAACGGCGCCGATCCGGCTCGTGGACCGGGTCGGCGCCGTGAGGGCCCACGAGCTTCGCCGCAAAACGGAGTCGGCCCGACCGGCCGACCCCGCGCGCTACCGCTTCTCGCGGATGCGCGCGGCCTTCCCCTGCAGCTGGCGCAGGTAGTACAGCTTGGCGCGCCGCACGCGGCCCCGGCGCACCACCTTGATGCTCTCCAGCGAGGGCGAGTGGAGCGGGAAGATGCGCTCAACGCCGACGCCGCTAGACACCTTGCGCACGGTGAAGGTCTCGCTGACGCCGCCGTTCTTGCGCGCGATGCAGACACCTTCGAAGGCCTGGAGGCGTTCCTTCTCGCCCTCGCGCACGCGCACGTTGACGCGCAGCGTGTCGCCCGGGGCGAAATCCGGAATGTCGTCCCGGATCTGCTCTCTGTGCACGTCTTGTAGAATGCCCATCTCAACCCCCTGCCGTGCAGGCATCGACGCGGACCTTGCCCGCGCGCTCTATCCGTCCGATTCCGCGGCCCCGTGGTCGTCTCCCGAGGGCGCGTCGGTCATGTGCTTCACCCAGAGGTCGGGCCGCCGCTCGCGCGTCAGCCGCTCCTCCTGCTCGCGGCGCCAAGCCTCGATCGCGGCGTGATCACCGGACCGCAAGACCTCGGGCACCTCCATGCCATGAAACGTTTGAGGCCTCGTGTACGATGGCGCGCCAAGCAGGCCGCCTTCGTAGAACGAGTCCCCGGCCGCCGACTCGTGCGCGCCCAGCGCGCCCGGCAGCAGCCGAACCACCGCGTCCACCACCGCCAGCGCGGCCAGCTCGCCGCCGCTGAGGACGAAGTCGCCCAGCGACAACTCCTCCGTGGCGAGGCCTTCCGCGACCCGCTGGTCCACGTCCTTGTAGTGGCCACACAGGAGCGTCAGCTCCGGCTCCAGCGACAGCCTGACCCCGTCTTCGTGCGCGAAGCGCCTGCCCCTGGGCGACAGCAGAATGATCGGCCCCTGCGGCGCGATCGACGCCACCGCCCGGAAGAACGGCTCGGGCTTCATCACCATGCCGCCGCCGCCCCCGTACGGGTAGTCATCCACCGTGCGGTGGCGGTCCGTCGTGTGGGCGCGCAGGTCCACCACGTCGTAGCGCGCCAGTCCGGCCTGGGCGACGCGCCCGGGAATGCTCGTTTCCAGCACCGCCCGGACCATGTCCGGGAAGATCGTGACCACGTGGATGTCCACCGATCTTCCCTCTTTCCGCCCTCGCCCGACTACAGGTCGAGGAGCCCTTCCGGCGGGTCGATCACCAGCCGGCCGTTCTCTACATCGATCTGCTGCACCATCTCCGCCACCAGCGGAATCAGGTGCGTCCGCTCCGCTCCCTCCACCTCGAGCAGGTCCGCGGTGGCGAGCTCGTAGACCTCGCGCACGCGCCCGACCGACGCTCCCTCGACCGTCTCCACGTTCAGGCCGAGGAGCTGGTGGTAGAACACCTCGCCCTCTTCCAGCGGCGGCAGATCCTCGCGCGGCATGGCCACATAACGGCCGGCCAGCGGCTCCACGGCCGTCCTGTCCTCCATGCCGCGCGGCTTGACCAGCATGCCGCGCTTGAAGGGTCGCACGCGCTCGATGACGACCCGCTCGCTCGCCTCGTCCGCGACTCCCTCCGAGTCCCCGAGCACCAGCTCGGCCCCGGGAACGAACACCGCCGCCGGATCGCCCGTCAGCGGCCAGAGGAACAGCTCCCCCTTGGTGCCGTGGGCCTTGTTCAGGTGGCCCACGATGAGCAGCGAGGGTTCGCTCACCCCTCCTTGTCTTCCTCGGGCTCGTCCGCGGAAGCCTCTGCCTCGGGAGCCTCTTCGGCTTCGACTTCGGGCGCCGCCTCAGCGACGGCCTCGGCCTCGGGCGCAGCCTCCTCCTCCACGGCAGCTTCGGCCTCGGGCGCAGCCTCCTCCTCGGCGGCAGCCTCGGCTTCGGGCGCCGCCTCTTCAGCAGCCGCTTCGGCCTCGGGAGCCTCTTCTACGGCAGCTTCGGCCTCGGGAGCCTCTTCTACGGCAGCCTCGGCCTCGGGAGCCTCTTCCTTGGCGGCGGGCTCGGCTTCGGGCGCAGCCTCCTCCTCGGCGGCAGCTTCGGCCTCGGGAGCCTCTTCCTCGGCGGCGGCTTCGGCTTCGGGCGCAGCCTCCTCCTCGGCGGCAGCCTCGGCTTCGGGCGCAGCCTCCTCCTCCACGGCAGCCTCGGCTGCGGGCGCCTCCTCAGTCGCGGCCTCCGCCTCAGGGGCCTCTTCTTCAGCGACGGCCTCGGGCGCAGCCTCCTCCTCGGCGGCGGCCTCGGCTTCGGGCGCAGATTCCGCCTCGGGCGCGGCCTCCGCGGCGACGGCGGCCTCGGCCACGATCGCCGCTTCCTCCGCCGGGGCCTTCTTCTTCTGCGCCTTCGGCGGCGCTATCCGTGTCTTCCGCGCTCCAGCGGGCGCCTCGGCGCCGTCGACCCCGTAGTAGCCCACGATCGAGTCGCCGCCGTTGCGCGCCTTGCGGATCAACGAGGCGACCGTGTCGGTCGGCTGGGCGCCCTTGCCCAGCCACTCGTCGGTCTTGTCGAGGTCCAGGCGCAGCTCCGCCGGGCTGGTGCGCGGATTGTAGAAGCCCACAGCCTCCAGGTAGTTGCCGTCCCGCGGGGCCGCGGAATCGGCGACGACGATGCGATAGCTGGGCTGCTTCTTCCGGCCAACGCGCCGGAGTCTGATTCGAACGGCCATGTCCCTCGCCTAGTTCATCGGCATGCCCGGGAACGATCCGGCGCCTCCAAGGAGACCGCCGCCCGCACCCCCGAGCCCCATGTTCTTCATCTGCTTCATGAGCTGCTGCATCTGCTTGAACTGCTTCATCAGGAGGTTGACCTCCTGCACCGTGCGGCCGGATCCCAGTGCGATCCGCTTGCGCCGCGATCCGTTCAGGATCTGCGGCCGGCGCCGCTCCTGGGGCGTCATCGACAGGATGATCGCCTCCACGTGCTTCAGCTTCTTGGGGTCGAGCTGGACGCCCTTGAGCGCCTTCCCCACCCCCGGGAGCATTCCCAGGATCGACTCCAGCGGGCCGAGCTTCTGCATCTGGCCCATCGCCACGAGGTAGTCGTCCAGGTCGAACTCGCCCTCGCGCTCGAACTTCTTCTGGAGCTTCTCCGTCTCGCTCTCGTCGAACGTCTGTTGCGCCCGCTCGACCAACCCGACCACGTCGCCCCGCTGCAGCAACCGGTCGGCCATGCGCGCCGGGTCGAACACGTCCAGGTCCTGCGGACGCTCGCCCACCCCGGCGAACTTGATCGGCACTCCGGTCGCGGCCCGGATCGACAGCGCCGCGCCGCCGCGTGCGTCTCCGTCCAGCTTCGTCAGCACGACGCCCGTCAGACCGAGCGCCTCGTGGAAGCCTTCGGCGATGCGAACCGCCTCCTGCCCGGTCATCGCGTCGGCCACCAGCAGCGTGTCCACCGGCTCGACCCGCTCCGCGACCCGCCGGAGCTCGTCCATGAGCTCCTCGTCGATCTGCAGCCGCCCGGCGCTGTCCAGGATCAGCACCCGGCAGCGCTCTGAGCGAGCCCGCTCCAGCGCGCGTTCTGCGAGCCCGGGCACGTCCTGCGTGTCGCGGTCCGAGAACACCGGCACGCCCACCTGCGCCGCGAGCGTCTCGAGCTGGTCTATCGCGGCCGGCCGGCGCACGTCGAGGGCCGCCAGCATCGGCTTGCGACCCTCCCGCTCGAGGCGGCGCGCCAGCTTGGTCGCCGTGGTGGTCTTGCCCGACCCCTGCAGCCCGACCAGCAGCACCACCGACGGCGGCACCGCCGCGATCGCCAGGCTCCCTCGCTCGCCACCGAGCAGCCGGATCAGCTCGTCGTGCACGATCTTCACGATCTGCTGCCCGGGCGACACCGACTTCAGCACCCGCTCCTCGAGCGCCCGCTCCTGCACCTGCGCCAGGAAATCCTTGGCCACCAAATAGTTGACGTCCGCCTCGAGCAGCGCGCGCCTTATTTCGCGCAGGCCTTCGCGGATCGTCGGTTCCGTCAGCAGGCCGCGCTGGCGGAAGCGTCCGAGTACCCCGTCGAGCTTTTCGCTGAGTTCCTCGAACATTGCCCCGCCTGTGTCGGCGAGCCGGAAACGCCGGTCCGCGAACGAGTCGCGCCTCGCGCGCGGGCCTCGCGCGCACGCGCAGCCCGCACGAGCGGAGCCGGGAATTATAGAAAGAGGAGGGCCTTAGCTCAAGATGCCGCGGCTAGACGCGAATTATCTGCTCTCGCTTGCTACCCACCGAAACGTACTCGATGTCCACGCCCACCAGCTCTTCGAGGCGATCCAGGAAGCGCCGCGCGTTGTCCGGCAGTTGGTCGCGGCTGCGCGCCTCGCTGGTGGGGGCCCGCCAGCCCGGGAGCGTCTCGTAGATCGGCTCGGCGCGAGCGAGGACATCCAAGTCGTCCGGAAACCCGTCCAGATCGGCGCCGTCCACGCGGTAGCTGCTGGCCACCCGCACCTCCTCCAGGGTGTCCAGCACGTCGAGCTTGGTGACCGCCAGCCCGGTGAGACCGTTCACGCGCGCGGCGAAACGGGCCACCACGGCGTCGAACCAGCCGCACCGGCGCGGCCGTCCGGTGGTCGCGCCGTACTCGCCGCCCAGCTCGCGCAGGCGCTCTCCCAGGTCACCGTCCAGCTCGGTGGGCAACGGCCCGCTGCCTACCCTGGTCGTGTACGCCTTCACCACGCCCAGGACCGAGTCGATGTAGGTGGGCCCGATGCCCACGCCGGTCGCCGCGCCGGCCGCCGTCGTGGTTGAGGACGTGACGTAGGGGTAAGTGCCGTGGTCGATGTCCAGCAGCGCACCCTGCGCGCCCTCCAGCAGGACGCGCTGGCCGGCCACGATGGCGGTGTGGATCTCGGCGCCCACGTCGGTAACCAGCGGCAGCACGCGCTCGGCGGCCGCGAGCACCGTGCCGGCCACCTCGTCGGGGTCCACGGGCTCCGCGCCGGCCGCGCGCAGGCGAACGTTGGCGCGCTCGGCGGCGGCGCAGATGCGCTCGCGCGCCTGGTCGCCGCGGCGCAGCTCCGCGAGGCGCACGCCGTGTCGCGACACCTTGTCCTCGTAGGCGGGTCCGATGCCCCGGCCCGTCGTGCCGATCTTGCCGGCGCCGCGCCCCGCCTCGCTCATGGCGTCCAGCCGCTTATGGTAGGACAGCAGGATGTGGGCGCGGCCGCTCAGGCCCACCTTGCCGGAAATCTCGATTCCGCGCGCGGACAGGGCGTCGGCTTCCTGGAGGAATTGCTCCAGGTCGAACACGACGCCGTTGCCCAGGAGACAGCGCGTGCCCTCGTGCAGGATCCCCGAGGGGATCTGGTGCAGGACGAATTCCTCGCCGCCCACGTGGACCGTGTGGCCGGCGTTCGCGCCGCCCTGGTAGCGCGCCACGATGTCCGCGCGCTCTGCCAAAACGTCCACGATCTTGCCCTTGCCCTCGTCGCCCCATTGGGCGCCGACGACAACCCTGCAGCGTTCAGTGCGCATGCGTTCGGTTCGCGTTCTTCTGCCGAGTGCCACCGAGCGGCGGCTCAGCCGTAATCGGAATCCTCTGCGAGCGGGAGCGGCGCCTCGGCCGGTCGGTGCGCGAACAGAGGGGTACGCTGGGGATCCGCCGCCGGCCGCAGGTCGCGAGCGCTGGGGTGTGCGCGGCCAGGCAGCAACGGGGGCGCGGGCGCCGGGGCGTGCGGATCCTCCAGAAGGTGCAACGCTCCTTCGATCAGCGCCACGATGGACGCCACGCCCCTCCCGTCGATCGTCTCCGCCCGGTCGGAGGGGCGGTGGATACGACCGAGCGCGCTGCGCGGCCCACGGGCTACCGTCAGCGACGGGACGCCGGCGTCGCTGTAGGCGGAGTGCTCCAGCAGGATGCCGCGCGGCGCGTCGTGCCGCTGGATGTCCAGCTCCAGCCCGGCGGCCGCCGTGAGCAGCGCCGCCGCCAGGTGAGGCGCCCGCCCGCGGCGAGGCAACCCGTAGCGCTCCACCACGTGGACCGGGCCGTCGTCGTCCAGCCCGTCGAGGTTGATGATGCCCACCAGCGGCGTCACCTCCGGAGCCGCGGCGCGCGCGCCCGCGAGTGCCAGCTCCTCGGCGTCGGTCACCAGGTAGCCGACGTCCTGCCTATCCCGGAGTCGCTCCGCCAGCGCGAGCAACGCCACCACTCCGGTGGCGTTGTCGAGCGCCCCGGGGGACTCGTTGCCCGCCCAGGAGAGCGCGACGAACGCGGCGGCCGCCGCCGTGACCCCGGCTACGACCCCCAGGAGCGCCGGCGGCGGGTTCCAGGACAGCGCCGGTCCCAGCAGCTCGCGCGCGGCGTCGAGCAGCGTGGCCGGGAGCCTGCCGTCCGCCCACGCCCCCAGCGCCGCCGCGGCTGCTCCGGCCGCGCCGTGGGCGGCCAGGAGCCCGAGCGTCGCCCAGCCGAGCGCGGCGAGCGCGGAGGCGCGCAGACGCGCGCCCGTGGAGGTGGGCTGCGACTTGGAGTCGCGGTGCGCGGCGATCAGGTAGCGGACCGTTCCCCCCGGCCGCGTGAACACCATGTTGCGCCCCTCCAGCCGGCCCCACGGCAGCCCGGAGGTCCACGCCGACGCCCGCCGCGCCGCGTACGCCGCCGCCGCGAGCGGGAGCAGCAGGGCCCCCGCGCTCAGGAACGGCCGGCCGCCCGCCAGCAGCCACGCGGAAGCCAGCGAGGCCGCCGCCAGGCCGGCGGCGAGCAGGGTCCAGCCGTAGCGTCCCGGCAGGCTGGAAAAAGCGAAGGGCAGGAGGCGGGTCTCGAACCCGAGCCGCTCGAAGCGGCGCCGGATCCAGCGCTCCACCCGATCGCCCGCCTCGGTCCCGGCGAGGCGCGGCACGGCGAGCGCGCGGACCGCGTCGCGCGCCGCGCGCGCGTCCGCCTGACCGGACGCCTTCAGGCGGGCCTTGAGCGACGCGATGCGCGGGTCCACCTCAGGCGAGGTCAGCCCGCCCGTACGGCGGGCCCGATCAAGTCCGCGGCGCGCAGGGCGTCCTCGATCTTCTTCGCCGTGCGCTCGTCCACGGGCAGAAGCGGCGGCCGCGGCGCGCCGCCGTACAAGCCCAGCATGTCGAGTCCGGCCTTGACCCCGCGGGCGCCGTAGGAGGCTACAACTGCCTTGTGGACCGGCCCGATGCGCGACTGGATGCGGCCCGCGCGGTGCGGCCTACCCTCGGCGAACTCCCGGACGATGCGCGCGCACTCGGCCGGCGCGAGCAGCCCCACCGCGCAGATGCCCCCGGCGGCGCCGAGCTCCAGCGCCGTGTAGAGGAGCGCCCCGCTGCCGACCAGGAGCCGAAAGTCGGCCGGCGCGACCTCCGTGAAGGCGGCGAATCGCTTCACGTCGCCCGATGAATCCTTGAGGCCGATGATGTTGGGGTGACGCGCGAGCTCGGCCACCAGGCCGGCCTCGAACTCGATGTGGGTGAAGCGCGGAAAGTGGTATAGCAGGACGGGTACCGGGCTCTCGTCCGCTATCGCGCGGTAGTGCGTGACCACGGCGCGCGCGTCCAGGGCGGGCGCGAAGAACACGGGCGGGTGCACGAGCACCGCCTCGGCGCCCGCCTCGCCCAGCGCCTTGGCGAGCCGGATCGCCGCGCGCGTCGAATCGGCTCCCGCCCCCGCTATCAGCACGCGGTCCGCCGGCACCACGTCGCGCGCGTACTCCATGAGCGCGAGCCGTTCGGATTCCTCCAGGAGCGGCGCTTCGCCGGTCGTGCCGAAGAGCACGACGCCGTTGAGCGGCTCCGACAACCAGGCGCGCAGGTTTTCGCGAAAGGGCACCGGCGCGACGTCGCCGGTGTGCGGATCGAACGGCGTCGTAACCGGGACGAGCACGCCCCCGATCCGGTGCGCCAGATCGCTCACGCGAACATCCGCATCTTCAGCTCGAAGTCGCCCGGGTTGGAGGCAGCCGCCTTGGCCACCTCGTAGGACACCGTCTCCTCGCGCACCAGGTCCATCAGGTGCTGGTCGAAGGTCTGCGAGCCGTACTGCTCGCGGCCGTCCGCCATGAGGTCGAAGATCTCGTCCACGCGCTCTGCCTCCAGCAGGACGTCCTTCACCGTGCCGGTGCCGAGCATGACCTCCACGGCCGCGGTGCGCCCGCCGCTTTCCTTGCGCGGGAGAAGCCGCTGGCTGATCACCGCGACGATGGTTTCCGCGAAGCGGACGCGCACCATCTCCTGCTCCTCCGGCGGGAACACAGCCACGATCCGGGACACCGTGCGCACGGCGTTCTGGGTGTGCAGGGTGGACAGCACCAGGTGCCCCGTTTCGGCCGCCTTCAGCGCCGTGTCGATGGTCTCGGTGTCGCGCATCTCGCCGACCAGAATGACGTCGGGGTCCTCGCGCAGCGCGGCGCGCAAACCCACCGCGAACGACGCGGTATCGCCGCCCACCTCGCGCTGCGTAATCGACGCCTTTCTGTCCCGGTGCAGGAACTCGATGGGGTCCTCCAGCGTGATCACGTGGCGGTGGCTGGTGGCGTTGATGTGGTCGATCATAGCCGCCAGGCTGGTGCTCTTGCCGGACCCGGTGATGCCCGTGACCAACACCAGGCCGCGTTCGGCCTCCGCGATGGTGCGCAGGACGGCGGGGAGTCCCAGGTCGTCCAGCGTGGGGACCTCCACGGGGATCACGCGCATGACCACCATGAAGGTGCCGCGCTGGCGCAGGACGTTGACGCGAAAGCGACCCACGCCGGGCGCCGCCCAGGAGCAGTCGTAGTCCTTGATCTGGTCCAGCGTCTCCCTCGCCTCCGGATCGGCGATGAGCTGGCTGGCGATCTGGCGCGTCTGATCGGGCGACAGCCGCTGCTTGGTGAGCGGCTGGAGGACCCCGTTTACGCGGGCACGGACGACGTCACCTGCCTTCAGGTGGATGTCCGAGGCTCCCCTCTGGACGGCTGCTTTGACGATCTCGATCATCGGTCTCGGTTCGGGTAGGAATGCGGCGCGGGCGAAGGTAACACGGACGAAGGCGGTTGAAGAAGAGGCGCTCAGTAGCCCGCATCGACGTCGACTACGTTGCGCAGCGGAGCGCCGCTCTCCCAGCGCTCGAAATTGTCCAGGATCAGCGCAACCTCACGGTCCCAGTAGCGCGGCGTGATGGCCGAAACGTGCGGCGTGACGAGCATATTTGGGGCGTTCCAGAGCGGGTGATCGGGCGGCAGCGGCTCGGCAGCGAATACGTCCGATGCAGCCCCCCGCAGCCGTCCGGCCCGCAGCGCCTCGGCCAGCGCGGCCTCGTCCACCAGGCGCCCGCGCGCGACGTTGATCAGCACCGCGGATGGCCGCATCAGCGCCAGAGCCGCCCGGTCGATGAGGGAGCGGGTCGCGCCGGTTTCGGGGACGCACAAGACGACGTAGTCGCTCTCGCGCAGAATCCGGCGCAGGCCCTCCGGGCCGGTGAGGACTTCCGCCACCCCGTCCGCGTCCGCTTGCCGCCGCCGCAGCCCCAGCACGCGAGCGCCCAGCGCTGCGGCCCTGCGGCCCACCCCCGCGCCGATGCCGCCGTAGCCCACGATACCGACCGTCGAGCCAGCCACTTCGCGCACCGGCCCCGGAGCCGCGTCGAAGGGCTCGCGATCCCAGCGCCCGCCCGCCTGACCGCGCACGGCCACGTCCAGGCCGCGCGCGAAGTGCAGCATCATGGCGATGGCCGTCTCGGCCACCGGCGGTCCGTGCGTGCCCGCCGAGTTGGTCAGCACCACGTCTCTGCCGCGCAACGCCTCGATCACCGCCGGCGAGACCCCGGCGCTCCCGGAGTGGACCCAGCGCAGGTCGCTCCCTGCGCGGATCACGTCGATCGGCACGCCCGCGCCCAGGTAGACGTGAGCCCCCAGAACGGCCTCGAGCGCTTGCGGCGAGGCGGCCGCGCCGCCGTCTCCGCTGCCGTCGGTGAGCGCGTCCACGAAGCGAAGCCGCCAGCCGTCGGGCACACCGTTCCGCAGGGCGGCGGCGGCGGCCTCGGGCAGCGTCCAGATCGGGCGCCGGTCCTGGAAATCGACGACCGCGAAGGGCACGGCCTAGTGTGCCGGCGCGGAAGTCCCGTGTGCACCGAGGCGCGTGATGCGCCCGCGGGGCAAGGCGGAACGACGCGTCGTAGCCGTCGCTACGGCAAGGAGTTCGAACGCCGCATCCGCGGGATGCAGCGCGAGCCGAATGCCTACGGGACTTCTGCAACGGTACACTAGGTGTGCCGGCGCGGAAGTCCCGTGTGCACCGAGGCGCGTGATGCGCCCGCGGGGCAAGGCGGAACGACGCGTCGTAGCCGTCGCTACGGCAAGGAGTTC
>JBDLIA010000041.1 GCA_039715185.1 Gemmatimonadota bacterium | reverse complement strand
CGCGCGGGTTGAAGCGTCGCCGCCTGCAGCGTCTCCAGTGGCGAAACGCCGGCCTCGACCCACACCGAGAGCTCGTCATGCAGGCTCGCGCCCGGGTACACCTGAAGGAACCCGGTGTCGGTTCCGGTCATCAAGTCGACATCCGAGTCGACGAGGTGTACCAGCATCCGTTGGGCCGACCGGTATACCTCGCGGAACATCGCTTCACGATCCTCGGCGGGAGGGAGGAACTGCTCGTTCACCCGCGCCTGGAACGCCCAGTGTTCGACCACCTGTGTCGACGCTAGGCCGCGCCGCGTTTCGAGCTGGTCGGGTTCGACGAACATCTGGTAGTTCGACAAGTACACGGCCATCGTCGGCACCGCCCACGTCCCGTTGCGCAGAAACGCGCCGACGGTTTCGTTCGTTTCGTGGGTCGTGCACGCGCCGCTCTCGTCGAAATCGCACCACGGCATGATCAGGTGCTCGATGGAGGCCTGACCGGCGTTCGAGGCGTCAATCGCGGTGATCTCGTTGGGGACATGGCCGACGAATGATAGGCCTCGGATGCTCGCCTCCTTCGCGATTTCGTGGTATACGTCACCCGACAATTGCTGATGGACCTTGAGGAAATCGACTCCCGCTTCTTCGAGTAAACGCAGCGTCGGTGCGACGTCGTCCACGCTCTCGATCGTGATCCGGAACGGCCAGTCGTCGGTCGGGCCGTCGAGCGTCGCCCCCGCCACGACCATCCGCGGGCCGAGAACCTCACCCGAGACGACCCGGTCACGCAGCGCGACTGGCTCATCGATCGCCCACCCCATTTCGCGCACGCCGAGCACACCGGCCTTGAGAAACGCCGGGAAGGCGGTCTCCCAATCCCAGATGCCGAGGTGAACGTGCATGTCCCAGAGGCCTGGGATCACGTACCGGCCACCGCCATCCACGACTCTCTCTGATGGAGCGACCTCATCGGAGGAGGTGATCGCACCGATGCGATCTCCGTCGATCGAGATCGCGCGATCCTCGAGGATCATGCCGTCTTCGACATCGACGATGTTGACGTTGCTGATAACCAGCGTAGCGTCGGAGTCGAGCGTACGATCGGCACAACCCGGGAGCGAGGCCAGCAATAATGGGACGGAAGCCAGGGCGAGAATTCTCATGCGCCACCCTACACCCCCGGGTGGCGCCGGTTCACCACACGCCGAGGTACGCGTACCGCACGACGAGAAACAACGCCCACGGCGGCACGACGCGGCGAGGCCCTGCAGTTGCCGACTGATCCGCGCTGATTCAAGGCAACCTTCCGTCGCCGAGGTCGCGTCTCAGCAGGCAGGGAAAACGGCCGACGGCGGCTCGATTCGGCACTCGTATAGATATCTGGGAGGAAGGCACATGAGGTTCGCGATTGACAGGTGGAACGTGATCGCAATCGCCGCCCTGGCGGCGACCATGGCGTGGCCGGGCGCGGCTGACGCCCAACGGCGCGACCGGGACTCCGACGATCGGGATGAATTCGAGATCCACATTGGCGAGCTCGGCAACGAGCTGCGCGACGTGATGCGGCAGATGCGGCTGCGGGTGAGCCGGGCGCAGCTGGGCGTGTCGGTCGATGACGACGACCTGGGAGCCCGCATCGTCAGGGTTCTCGACGACAGCCCGGCGGAAGCCGCGGGCCTGGAGGAAGGCGACATTATCGTCGCGCTGGACGGAGTGGACCTGACCGGCCCGATCGAGGACGAGGACGACGACGACGATTGGGGCCCAACCATGCGGCTGGTCCACCTGTTGGGCGACGTCGAGCCGGGCGACGTCGTCGGCGTGGACTACTCGCGCGACGGCCAGCGAGCCAGCGTCGACGTGGAGACCACGAGTCGGCGAACCTTCGCGGTGTTCTCCGGCTCACCGAGGATCAGCCCGCGATCCTTCATTTTTCGGCCGAACGTCGGCGGCGTGTTCCGTTTCCGCGACTCGAGCTTCGGGTTCTTCGGGGCGCACCTGGCGGACGTGAACGACCAGCTCGGCTCGTACTTCGGAGTGGAGCAGGGCGCCCTGGTGCTCGATGTCGATGACGACGACGACGGCCTCGGGCTACGGCCCGGCGATGTCATCGTCGAGGTGGGCGGCCGCGACATCCGCGACGCGTCCGACGCCTACCGGATTCTCGGCTCCTACGAGGAAGGCGAGCGGCTGCGCGTGGTGGTGGTCCGCGCAGGCGAGCGCGTCACGCTCGAGCAGATCATCGACTGAGGGGGAGCTTGACGCCCGCCCTCCCCACCGCCATTCCTCGCGCATGAGCAATCGCGATCGGCTGTTCCGGCTGCTGCGAGAGCGCTCGCTGCGACGTGGGGACTTCGTGCTCTCCAGCGGAGCGCACTCCGACTACTACATCGACGGCAGGCTCACGACCATGTCGGGGGCCGGACAGGCCGTCATCGGCGGGGTCGGCCTCGACCTCCTCGATGGCGCCGATTGGCGGCCCGACGCGGTCGGCGGCCTGACCCTCGGAGCCGACCCCGTCGCGTACGCCATCGCCCGCGAGGCCACCGAGCGTGGGCGGACCATGGACGCCTTCACGGTCCGCAAGGAGCCCAAAGGCCACGGCGCCGGGCGCCAGATCGAGGGCCCCGTGGTGCCGGGTCAGGAAGTCGTGGTGGTGGAGGACGTGATGTCGACCGGCGGCAGCGCGCTGCGTGCGATCGAGATTCTGGAGGACTTCGGCGCCACGGTGCTCGGCGTGCTCACGCTGGTCGACCGCGAGATGGGCGGCGCCCCCGCGCTGGGCGAACGCGGCTACCGACTCGTGTCCGGCTGGAGCGCCGCAGAGCTGCTGGCGGACCAGACCGGGTAGACTCGCTCGATCGCCGGCGCACGGTCCAGCACGGCGGCCCGCGCGAGCGCCACCCCCTGTCGCCGCGAAGACAGGGCGCCGAGCGCGGCGTCCTTCACTCGGGACTCGTCCGCGCCGGCTGCGAACCCGAGCGCGGCCGCCCAGCCCGCCCCGAGCGCCGTCCACGAAGCTCGGGCGCGCTCGCCCTCCTCTTCCAGCGGGCCGAGGGCCATGGCCTGGGCCGTCCGCAGCAGGCGCCGCCGCCGAGCCTCCGCGAGCGCGAACGCGCGCGCGCCCCGCGCCGAGCTTCGCGCCGCACGCGCCGAGTCACGCGGCAGGCGAGCCAGGGCCGCGTGGGCCTCGGCGACCGTCAGCGCTCCGCCGGGCCACGCCGCGAGCTCCGTTGGCCGCGTCGGGTCGTCTCCCTCGAGCCAGCCCCTCAGCCCTGGGTCGGACACGCGCACCTCCTTCGCCAGGGAGTCCGCCCAGGCGCGCGCACCCAGGTAACCTTGTTCGCCCGGCACGAGCCTGCCCGCCACGGTGCGCCTGACCTCCTCCAGGGGAAGCAACCGGCGCCGTTCGAGTCGCAAGACGTGGAAGCCGTACTCGGTGCGGACGATGTCGCTGACCTCTCCCGGCTGGAGCGCGCTCGCGGCCGACCAGAAGGGCTCCACCCAGTCGCCCCGGCGCCCGGGCTGCAGCAGCCCCCCGCGCCTGGCGGCGCCCGGCTCTTCGCTGACCTCGGCCGCAACCGCAGCGAATTCCTCGCCCGCGCGGATGCGGTTGAGCGCCACGACGGCGCGGGCGCGGGCAGCAGCCGCCGTCGCGCCCAGCGCGCCCTGCGGGGCGAGGACGACCAGATGCCGAACCACGAGTTCGGCCTCCGGCGTCGCATCGTATGCGGCCCGGAGCGCGGCGTCGGTCAGGCCACTGCGTCGGAGGGCGATCTCGTCGGTCAGGCGCCGCAGGGTAGCGGCGTCGAGGTCGGCCTGGATGAGCGGGACGAGGACCGCGTCCAGCTCCCTCGCGGCGACCGCGTGCGCGAACGCCGACAGCACCGCCAGGTCGCGGCGTTGGTCGGTCGTCAGTCCGCCGAGCTCGGCCTCCGCGTACTCGACCGGGCCGGCCCGCAGGACCGGCTGCGGACCGTCGGCGCAAGCTGCTGCGCCCGCCAGGAGCGCGGCCATTGTGGCGGCGCCGACCCTTGCCGGCGCTCCCTCGAGTCGCCTCCCGCGGCTCAATCCAGCAGACGCAGGGGCATCACCAGGCAGAGGTAGTCGGCGGAGTCCTCGTCCTCGCCCGCGGGTTCGATGGTGCTCGCCCGTTCGGGACCCTTGAACGTCATCTTGACTTCGTCCGTCGGGATGAAACGCAGCACCTCGAGCAGATAGTTGGCGTTGAAGCCTATGTCGAGCGGCTCTCCCCGGAAATCGACCTCCAGATCCTCCGTGGCCTCGCCCAGATCCGGGGTTTCTACGCCGAACCTGAGGATGGGACCGTTGAAGGACAGCCGGACCCGGTGGGTCTGGTCACTGGCGACCACCGCCATCCGACGAAGCGAGTGCGAGAACTGCTCCTTGCCGATGCGGGCGATCCTGTCGTTGTCCTTGGGGATGACCTGCTCGTAGTTCGGGTAGGGTCCCTCGATGATCCGGGTGAAGACCCGCGTTGCACCCGCTCGA
Source organism: Gemmatimonadota bacterium (assembly GCA_039715185.1). Taxonomy (NCBI): domain Bacteria; kingdom Pseudomonadati; phylum Gemmatimonadota; species Gemmatimonadota bacterium. The sequence goes on along the minus strand of JBDLIA010000041.1, from coordinate 25,068 downwards.
AATCCCAGATGGTTCTCGGTCCGGGCTACATCGACCATCTCCTCTCCGCTGAACAGCCGATCGACCTGTGCCAGCGCCTTGGGCGGGACGATGATGTCGTCCTCGGGCACCCCGGCGTTGTCGCCAGGGACCCGAATCTTGGCGAGCCTATGGCCGTTGGTCGCCACCATGACCGCCGAGTCCGGCCGCAACTGCCACAGCACCCCGTTCAGGATCGGCCGGCTTTCCTCGGTAGACACCGCGAAGGAAGTGCGGCCAATCATCCGCGCCAGCTTGCCGCCGTTTACGCTCCAGCCGGCCGAGAAATCCACCTCCGGGAACGTCGGGAATTCGTCTCTGGCCAGTCCGTTGAGCTTGAACGAGGCCTTGCCGCAGACCAGCTCGAAGCGCTCCCCCTTGGTGGACACGTGGATCGGCTGCTCCGGCAGCTCCCTGGCGAGCTCCTGGAGCTTCTTGGCCGGAACGGTGATGGCTCCGCCCTCCTCCACGTCCGCCGGGACGCCCACGCTCACCGAAATGTCCAGGTCCGTACCGCTCATGCGAACGCCGTCTTCTTCGGCTTCGATGAGGATGTTCGAGAGAACCGGGAGCGTGGTCCTCGCTGGGATCGTGGCTACGACGGACGCCAGTCCCTGCTGGAAGTTCTCCCGAGTAATGGAGAATTTCATGGTCTCCGCATCCCTTCCCGTCGTCGGTCTTCCACAGACCTATTGATTTACTGTTCTATAAGAAAGAAAACCAGCCGTAATAGTAGGGACTGTGGACTTGTGGAAAGGCCCCCTCCAATCCCCGCCGTGCGGTTCAACCACGCGGACTCCCGCCGTCACCGATCGGTGGGGAGATCTCCGACACGGACCTGTGGGCAACCTGGAGTTCTCCCCCACACCTCCGCGGCGCTGTGGACAGACGCATCGCTGTCCACGGCATCCCACGTCGAATCCACAGGGCCTCGGGAGCCCCCCCGCCCCCCATTTCGGCCGCCTTGCGATCGCTCACGCGAGCAACTCTCTGCGCAACTCATCGACCCTGTTCTTGAACCGATCGTCTGCCTCCAGGCCGCCCTCCACCTTGTGCACCGAGTGAATCACCGTCGAATGATCGCGCCCGCCGAAATGCCGACCGATCTCCACCAGGGGAAGCTCGAGGAGCTCTCGCATCAAGTACATGGCTACCTGGCGCGGGACCGTCAGGTTCTTGGTTCTGCGCCGGGATGTGAGCCCCTCGACCGTGACGCCCCACTTGTCGGCCACGAGCCCACGCACGCCCTCGGGTGTGAGGAGATCCTGCTGGTCCACCCGCAGGACCCCGCCCAGGGCTTCGCGTGTGAGATCCAGCGTGATCTCCCGCTGCGTCAGCGATGAGTACGCCAGCAGCTTGATCACCGCTCCTTCCAGCTCGCGAACGCTGGAGCGACAGTGACGCGCGATGAACTCGAGCACGCCGTCCGCCAGCACCAGTTGATCCTCTTCCGCCTTCTTGCGCAGGATCGCAACCCGTGTCTCCAGGTCCGGCGCCTTGATGTCGGTGACCAACCCCCACTCGAAGCGCGACACGAGGCGCTCCTCCAGGCCCGGAATCTCCTTGGGCGGACGGTCGCTCGTGACCACTATCTGGCGCTGCGCGTCGTAGAGCGCGTTGAAGGTGTGGAAGAACTCCTCCTGCGTGCGCTCCTTCTCGCCCAGGAAGTGCACGTCGTCGATCAGCAGGACGTCTATCTCGCGATAGCGGCGTCTGAACTCCGCCATGCTACCGCCCTGGATGGACGCGATCAGGTCGTTCGTGAATCTCTCGCTGGAGACGTACGCTACGCGCTTGTCGGACTCCTTGGCCCGCACCGCGTGCCCGATGGCGTGCATCAGGTGCGTCTTGCCGAGGCCGACCCCGCCGTAGATGAAGAGCGGGTTGTACATGCGCGCGGGCGCCTCCGCCACCGCGTGGCACGCGGCCGACGAGAGCTGATTGTTTGCGCCCACCACGAACCGCTCGAAGGTGTAGCGCTCGTTTAGCGGGCCCCCGACCGATTCTGCACGCCGACTCGCGGGCGGCGCCGTCTGCGTCGCCACCGCGGGCGCCGCCGGAGGAGGCACGGGCGCCGGGAGTGGTTCGATGTCGGTGGTGGTGCCGCCGTCGTGGTGCTGGAAGGAGATGGTCAGCCGCCGCCCGAAGAGGCCTTCCGAAATGTCCTCGAGGACCGTTCCGTACTTGTCCTCGATCCACTCGGCGGCGAACTCGCTGCCGGTTTCGACGGCCAGCAAATCCTGAGAAAGCGCAACCGGCTCGGTGCGGTCCAACCAGGTCCTGTAGCTCTGATCCGGTAGCAGCACACGGGCGTGCTCCAGGATCTGGCTCCAAGCCTCGGAGGGGGTCAACTCCATGCGTGTGTGTCTAGCTCAAAAGAAGAGAAGATCGCCCGAGAGCGGCGCGCAAAGATGATGGCCAGATGTGGACAAGTCAAATCTGGCGCCAGGTTGTTGTCATGTAACGGTTTCCAGGGGCCCGCTTGACCTCGGGTCGGCGCTTTGGATAGCTTACCGGGCTGTCGACGAAAATAGCACTCACGCGGAGTGAAGCATGGGGAAGCCCACATATCGGCCGCGCAACCGCAAGCGCAAGAACAAGCACGGATTCCGCGCCCGCATGAGCACACGCCACGGGCGCAAGCTGCTGGCGGCTCGTCGTCGTCGTGGGCGGCGCCTGTTGTCCGTCCAGATCGGGTCCAAGTAGCGGACCGGGACGATGCCGCTCGGCGCGACGACGAGTCGGTCGGCGGGCGGCTCCCGCGCCACCGGAGGATAACCCGGGGCGACGCGATACGAGAGTTGTTCAGACGGGGGAAGAGGAGCAGGACGCCGCACCTGGACGTCTATGCCTCCCCTTCCCCCGCGGTGCGTTCAAGGATCGGGTTCGTGGTGCCCAAGCACCGCCGGAGCTCGGTGGCGCGCAATCGGCTGAAGCGCAGGCTGCGCGAAATCTCTCGCCGGGAACTGTTGCCGGCTCTGGACCGGCTAGGGGAATCGGCGGACATCCTGATACGCGCGCGCATCGAAGCCTACGGCGCGGAGTTCGGGGCCCTTCGACAGGAGTTGTTGCACTGGATCGACCGACGTTGGCCGAACGCCTAGTCCTGGCGATGATTCGCGGCTACAGGAAGGGGCTGTCCCCGTTCCTGCCGCCGGCTTGTCGGTACCAGCCTACGTGCTCGCAGTACGCGCACGACGCGATCGAACGACATGGGGCGCTCCGGGGCGGCTGGATGGCCCTTCGCAGGGTCGGCCGCTGCCACCCCTTCGGGGGATCCGGCTACGACCCCGTGCCCTGAGCGCGAAGAACCCGAGAGGCGATGGAAACCTGGCGAATCTTTCTAGCGGTCACGTTGATGCTGGGCGTGATCGTCCTGACGAATATTCTTTTCCCGCCCCCGCCCCCACCCCCGCGGGACGCCGGCGCGTTGCCGGATTCGGCCGCGGCCGCGCTGCCGACGGCCGATACTCTTCCCGGCGCGCTGGACACCGCTGCTGGGCCCGCTCCGGCTGACCCGCTCGCGGCGGTCGATTCCGCGCCGCCTGGCGACACGCTGGCGAGGGTTGAGCCGGCGCCGCCGGCGCGCGTCGTGGTCGTCGAGTCGCCGCTCTACCGCTACCGGCTGAGCAGCGCCGGCGGCGCCCTGGTCGGCGCCGAGCTGCTGGAGTACGAGTCGTTCACGCGCGAGGGCGCGGTGGAGCTCGCGATCGATTCGCTCGCCCCGCTGGTCGCTTTCGGACTGCGCGCGGGTGGCCGGGAGGCCTCCCTGACCGATCTGACCTTCCGGACCGACGCCCCCGACACCGTGCGCCTTCAGCCCGGCGAATCGGGCCGCGAGGTGGAGCTGATCGCCGCCCTGGCCGACGGCTCCCCCGTTTCCCTGGTGTACTCGTTCTCGGCGGATTCCTACGCCGTGGACTTGCGCGGCCGCGCAGAGCTGGGACCGCTCGCCGACCAGACGTCGCTGCTGATTCGCCTCTCCCCCACGCTCGCGATCAACGAACAGGACGCGCGCGAGGACCGGCGCAACCTGGGCTACGTCACGAACGGTCCGAGACGCGGGGTGCGCAGCGAGTCCCTGGGGCGCGTGACGGAGCCGACGGTGGACGAGGGCCCGCTGTCGTGGGCCGCGGTGAAGAACAAGTACTTCGTGACCGCGGTGTTCGGCCTGCCGGACCAGGAGCGCTACCTGGGTGGGTTGCTGGTCGACCCCACGCCCCTGGAGGACGCAGCCCTCATGGCCGCGACGCTGCCGCTCGAGCGCGACGGGGGCTTCGCTCTGCGCATGTACATGGGGCCGCAGGAGTCCGACCGGCTGGCCGCCATGGGCTCTCAGTTCGGGGACGTGAACCCCCTGGGGTGGTCGTTCCTGGGACCGATCATACGGCCGCTGGCGCGCATCGCCACGTGGGCCCTGGTGGGCATGCGCCGGGTGTCGGGACTGGCCTACGGCTGGGTGGTGATCCTGTTCGGGCTGCTGATCAATCTCCTGATCTGGCCGCTCAACATGCGGGCCATGCGTTCGCAGCTCCGCAACATGGAGGTCCAGCCGCGCATGAAGGAGGTCCAGGCGCTCTACAAGGACCAGCCGGAGCGCCTGCAGAAGGAGATGATGAAGCTGTACAAGGAGGAGGGGTTCAACCCGTTCGGCGGTTGCCTGCCGATGCTGATCCCCATGCCAATCCTCTTCACCTTGTTCTTCGTATTCCAGGCGACGATCGAGTTCCGCGGCACCGAGTTCCTGTGGCTGCCCGACCTGTCCCGGCCCGATCCGCTCTACATCATCCCGGTGCTGATGGCCATCAGCATGTTCCTGCTGCAGTACCTCAGCTTTCGCTCCACGCCCGAGCCGAACCCGCAGTTGAAGTTCATGATGTGGTTCATGCCCATCTTCATGCTGGTGATCCTGCTCAGGTTCGCCGCCGGCCTGAACCTGTACTACGCCTCCTCCAACGTGGCCCGGTTGCCGCAGCAGCTCTACATCATGAAGGAGCGCCGCAAGGCGCACGAACGGCAGGCGGCCAAGAAGGAAAAGGAGAAGGCGGAGCAGAAGGCGTCGGTCCCGGAGCCCGAGCCGGTTACGGACGGTCAGACCCGAGCGGAGCGCAGGCGCGGCCGCAGAACGGGCGCCTGAGGGCTAGTGTGCCGGCGCGTGCGCATCACGCGCCTCAGTGCACACGGGACTTCCGCGCCGGCACACTAGCCTACTACGCGAAGGCCGGCGTCCGGCGAGCCCGTCGACTCCGCGGGGCTCGAGCGCACGGCCGTCACGCGCGCCAGCGCCGGGCCCTTCCACAGCCGTTGCTCCAGGGTCGCCAGAGCCTCTGCCTGGCCCGCGGCGATGACCTCCACGCTGCCGTCGGCCAGGTTCCTGATCGTGCCCCATACGTCGAGCGCAGAACCCGCGCGCATGCACCACCAGCGAAAGCCCACCCCCTGAACGCGCCCGCTCACGACGAAGCGGACGGCCTCCCCAGCGCTGGAATCGGGCACCGCGGCCGGGTTACTCGCCGCCGGTGACCAGCTTCGGGCGACCGTCGTCGCCGTCGGGCGGTGCGGGCACGGATGGCTGGACACGTGGCGCGGGCTTGAGAGAGAGCGCCGCGAGCGCGAGCAGCACGAGCGCGACGAGCAGCAGCGATCCGCCGGCCACGAGAGTTCCGGCCCACAGGGATCCGAGCGACTCGGTCAGCCAGGCCACGCCGCCGATCACCAGCAGGACGCCGGCGATCGCCGCCAGCGCGATGGGGACGCCCACGCGCAGCGAGCCCCACAGGGCGGCGACGAAGACGTCGCGCGCCTGGAGCGTCGCGAGCCGACCTTCCTGCTTGAGGAGGTCGAGCGCGTCCGAGGCCACCCGCCCGACCAGGTCGATCAGCCCAGGCTCGGCGTTCGGGGATTGCGGCGAGTCTGGGCCACCGTGCGGATCCATGCGGTCCTCCTGTGACCAGCGCGGGCGCTGCCCGTCCGGCGTCAAGTGCGCAGTCTGTGCAGCGCCGCCACGAGATCTCCCATACGAAACTCCGCGAGATCGCCCGTAGGATGCTCCTGCAGGGCGTCGAGCCCGTCGCGCTGAACGACGTCTACCAGCCGAGCGACCGCGTCCATCAACAACGCTGGCTCCGGGTTGCGGTCGCGCGCAAGACGCACGAGGGCGAGCGCGATCGCTCGTGTCTGCGCGCGGCTCACGATCTGCTCGACCGCGCCGAGGTTCAGCTCGGTACGGCCGATGCGGACCCTGTCGCGAGCGAGTACACGGACGCGGTCGCGGCGGTCCGTCCGCGGCGCGCCGTCGGGGCTCGGGTGTGGGCGGATCGGCTGCCACTCGGGCGCCTCGGGGTGGAGCTCGGCGTCGGCCGCGCCGTCGCTTGCGGAGGCGATCTCTTTGGCGAGGGTGGTGGCCTCGTGGGGCAGATAGGCCTTCATCACGAGCACCGTGTCGGCGACCTCGAAGTAGTCGCCCGACCCGCCGACGACGAGGATGGACGATGTTCCTTCGTGCTCCAGGAGTGGCCGCGTCCGATCCACGAACGGGACGATGGGTTCGTCCGCCGCCGGCACGAGCCGCCGCATGCGGGCGTCCCGGATCATGAAGTTCGTGGCCGAGGTGTCCTCGTCGATGAGCAGGCACCGGGCGCCTGCCTCGAGGGCTTCGGCGATGGCCGCCGCCTGCGACGTCGAACCGCTGGCGTTCCCGGTCCGGAAAGAGGACGTATCCGCGCCGCTCGGGAGTCCGCGGATGAAGTTGGAGATGTCCGTGCCTTTCACGAGGCGGCCGTCTTCGGCCCTGATCTTGGCGGCGTCCCGCACGGCGACGACGCGCTCCCGTCCGTCGCCGGGGCGGTGGTCGTACACTCCCCGATCCAGCGCCCTCAGGAGCGTGGACTTGCCGTGAAATCCGCCGCCGGCGATGACCGTGACGCCGGCCGGAATGCCCATGCCGCCGACCTCCCCAGAGTGCGGCGTGTCGATCATCACGCGCAGCCCTTCGGGAGACCGGAACGGAACGGCGTCCGCTCGGGCCATGGGGTGATCGTCAACGCCCGACCGGCGCGGCAGAATCGCCCCGTCGGCGACGAACGCCACGAGGCCGCCGGGCTCCAGCGCGCCGCGCAGGGCAACCGCATCCTCGACGCAGCGCACGTGATCGAGGAGCGCGGCAGAGTCGCCGTCGCCCAGCGGCAGCACTGCACGCAAGGCGGCGGGCAGCGTTTCGCACAGCAGGTGCGCCGCCTCCAGTCCCAGGATTCGCCGCCCGCGCGCCGGAAGGCCCACCCGGAACCGGAGCTCCACGCCGCCGTTCTCTCCAACCCGAGCAGCGGAGCGCGTCAGAACCTGCTGGACCGGCGCCGGAGTCTCCAGCAGCCCGCCGGCTCCGGTGCCGATTCTGGACGATGCTCGCCGAAAGGAGTCGCCCATGCGGCGATGAAGGAAGTCGGCGGATGCGCGCAGGGCGTCATCGGTCGCCAGGGCGCCGTCGGGTAGCCCGGCTTCGGCGGCGTCCCAGAACGCCCGCAATCGGGAAGGATCGGCGAACGGGTCTCCCTGCACGTGATCGATCGCCACCACGAACCCGGCGGCGAAAAAGCTGGTGGCCTGGAGCGTCTTGTAGTCCTTGTAGCCGCGGCCATCGAGCTTTTCGAGCAGCTCACCGAGCTCGGCCAATGAACGGGCCGTCGAATGGTCGCGCTGGGGCGTCATGTCCGAGGGATCGCGCTACCCGGCCCGGGGCGCAAGAGCTGGCAGCCGGCCGGCCGTCGACGAGGGGGAGCACCCCTGGCCGGAGCAGCGCCCGGCCAGCCCCGGCGTCTGGGGAGAACGTGGTGGAAAAACTCCATTCGCCACCAACGTAGGTGTCTCGATATTCGGCCTATATACGGGTTATATACGGGACCTATACGGCTGTGGCATGGGTTTCACGTGAAACTATGCCGTGGGGGGCTCGTGTGGAAAAGGACGTGGGAAAAGAAGTTGAGCGGTTGAGCGCGGGGACCGTCGCGGCCGCGTGTCGCGTCGGAGTCCGAAGAGCCCAGTGGCCGCTGGGTGGGGCCCTCCACCTTCAGAACGGCCGCCGCTCACCAGGGCGCGCGAGCTTCGCCAAGAGCGGGGCCGCAAGCAGCCGGTGGGGTGCAAACAGGACTGAAGGCCTCCCGGAGCCCGAGAAGAAGACGGTGAGGGTCGACCGAACGGTCCATTGGCGCGGACTCGAGGGAGCCCTGACGCGCGGTCGAGTCGCCACAGGGCCTCACGTCGCGTTTCACGTGAAACACGTCCCCTGGGGTGCTGTTCATGCCCAGGGGGCTAGCCTATATTCCGCGCGCCAACGGGGTAAGAATCGGCGGTTGAAGCTGTTCGGGAGAGGGCATGTCGCGAATTATCGCGATCGCGAATCAAAAGGGCGGCGTGGGCAAGACCACGACCGCGATCAACCTTGGCGCGTGTCTCGCCGCCGCGGAACGCCGCACGCTGGTCCTGGACATCGACCCTCAAGGCAACGCGACGAGCGGACTGGGGCTGGGGCCGGACGGCGACTCCCCGTCGGTCTACGAGGTTCTGGTGGATGGCGTCGCCGTCGACCAGGCGATTCGCTCCTCCGGTCACCTGCCGTTTCTCGATGTGCTGCCTGCGACCCGCGATCTGGTGGGCGCCGAGGTGGAGTTGGTGGAGCGCGAAAGGCGGGAGTTCGTCCTCAAGCGGGCGTTGGAGCCGATTCGATCCAACTACGACTACATTCTGGTCGATTGCCCGCCTTCATTGGGACTCCTCACCGTAAACACGCTCGCGGCCGCGGACGCCGTGATCATCCCCATTCAGTGCGAATTCTACGCCCTGCAGGGACTTTCACAGCTGCTGAATTCGGTGCGCATGGTCCAACGGGGGATTAATCCGGACCTGCAGATCGAAGGCGTGCTTCTGACCATGTACGACCGGCGCCTCAACCTCTCCAGGCAGGTCGCTGAGGAAGCCACCGAGTACTTCGGCGAGCGGGTGTTTCGTACGACGATCCCGCGCAACGTCAGGCTGGCGGAGGCGCCCAGCTTCGGCAAGCCGATCATCCTCTATGACATTCTGTCTCAGGGGGCGCAGAGCTACCTGGCTCTCGCGCGAGAATTGATCGAGCGCGACGATGCGGCGGCGGCGCCAGATGTTTCCGAGGCCGTGCTACCCGGAGCAACGGGCTGATGGCACGGCGCGATCGGCTGGGCAAGGGGCTCGGCGCGTTACTCGGCGAGTACCTGGAGCCCGAGACCGACGCGAGCTCCACGGGCGGCCAACAGATCCCGGTGGCGGCGGTCGTGCCGAACCCGTTTCAGCCGCGCAGGGAGTTCGACCCGGCTGAACTGGCGGACCTCGCCGCCTCCATTCGCGAGAACGGACTCCTTCAGCCGATCGTCGTGCGGCCCGCCCCGGGCCGGGCGGACCGTTGGGAGCTCGTGGCCGGCGAGCGGCGTTGGCGGGCGGTCAGCAAGCTGGGCTGGAAGGAGATTCCCGCCGTCGAGCGGTCGGTAGACGACCGAACCCTGCTAGTGCTGGCTCTGGTGGAGAACCTTCAGCGCTCTCAACTCTCCGCGCTCGAGGAGGCGCGAGCGTTCAAACAACTGATGGACGAGTTCGCGCTGACGCAAAAAGAGGTTGCGGAAGCGGTGGGGCGGGACCGGTCCACAGTGGCCAACACGTTGCGGCTGCTCCATTTACCGGCTGCGGTGCGCACGATGCTGGAGTCCGGAGAACTCACGGCCGGGCACGCGCGTGCTCTGCTGGGAGCCCCCGACGATCGAACCGCCGCGAAGCTGGCGAGGGCCGCCTCCGCGGAGGGCTGGAGCGTGCGAGCGCTCGAGTCGGCCGTGGCGGCGCGGCGCGATGGAGCAGGGCCCAAGCCCAGGAAGCGCCGCGCCGCGGAGCGTTCGCCGGCCGAACGCAGGCTGGAGGAGGAGTTGCAGCGTGCCTTGGACGCACGCGTGCGCCTGCGCACGCGTGCGAGGGCCGGAGGGACCATTGAAATTCCGTTCGCCAACGACGAGGACTTCGAGCGACTCTTCGAGCGCTTGACGGGCGAACCGACCGTTGATGTCGTCTGAAGTGGCCGCCAGCTACCGCGGCAAGAGGCCGCGCAGATGACCGAGCAGAGGGAGGCGGGAGACCGGCGCATTACCGTCCTCATCATTCCGGACGGAGACCTGGAGACCCGCTCCTTCGAAATCTCCTATACGCGCCTGCGCATACTGATCGCCGTCGGCGGGATCATCGCCGCCGGGCTGGCGATCATGGTGGCGTTCTGGTTTCCGGTAGCGTCACAGGCGGCGCGCGTGCCGGCGCTCGTTCGTGAGGTCGATCGGCTGGAGGCGGAGCGCTCGCAGGTCACGGAGCTGGCCCGGCGCGTGGAGGAGGCGGAAGCCGCATACGAAAGGGTGAGGCAGATGCTCGGCGCCGACGGCGCCGACGCGAGCGATGAGCCCATCTTGCCGCCATTGACGGAGGATACGGCGGCCGCTAGCCCTGCGGACGACGTCTCGATGGCCCCGACCGAGTGGCCTCTGGCGCGGATCGGATTCGTGACTCAGGCCGCCAGCCTCGACGGAGAGGGGCATCCCGGTGTAGATATTGCCGTACCCAATCAGAGCTACATCCGCGCGACGGCTCAAGGGACGGTCGTGGCCGCGCAACGAGATTCCGTGTACGGCCTGTTTGTCCTGCTGGAGCACGGCGCGGGGATGGAGTCGATGTACGGCCACGCGTCGGAACTGTTCGTGGACCGGGGGGACGTGGTGGAACGCGGCGAGGTGATCGCCCTGAGCGGTTCGACGGGCCGGTCCACAGCGCCACACCTTCACTTTGAAATCAGAAAGGACGGGGTGCCCGTGGATCCCACGGAGTACGTCCGGCAGCCTTGACCGATGGGGATGTTCAAGAAGCCACAAGAGGAGCAGAGAGCAGCGGAAATGAAAGATCGGCAGCCACAAGTTGGAACCGGAAGCAACGACGGCGTCATCTCGATCGTTGGATCGGGCATGAAGGTCAGCGGCGACGTGGAGACCGAAGGCACGATCCGGATCGAGGGTCGCGTCGAGGGCACCGTACGCGCCGGCAAGGCCGTCGTCGTCGGCAAGGACGGGCGGATCAAGGGTGACATCTTCACCCAGGACGCCGTGGTCGGAGGCGAGGTGCGCGGCACCATCGTAGCCGAGAGCCGCATCGAGCTTCAGGCGACCTGCGTCGTGGACGGGGAGATACGCGCCCGCCGCATCCAGCTCGACGAGGGAGGAAGGGTCAACGGCAAGGTGCACACGGGGGAGGTCCCGAAAGGGGGCCAAGCCGGATCGCGTGCAGCGGCCGGTTCCGGAGCCGAAAAGGCATCCGGTGTGAGCCCCGCCGCTTCTCAGAGCGCGGGTGCGGGCAGGCCCGGATCTGGCTCGGCAGCCCCGCAGGCCGCCGCGGCCTCCGTTTCGCAGAAGAGCTGACCTAAGCAGCTCCGTCCAAGCCTGCGCCGCGCCTGGGCGCCCTCCTTGCCGGGGGGCGCCCAGGCGGCGCCATCTCACACCAGGGCTATTCGGCGATTTCCACATATGGTGGAAATATCACCTATCTCTATGCATATCAATCGGTTGCGACCGTCGCAGTCGACCCGGTCCATGAGCCCCCACCCGCCGAAAAGCGAGAGTTGTCCACATGTGAGGCCCACGGGGGCTTCCTCTCCCGCATGGGTCGATACCCGCCCGACCACGTTCCATTTGTTCGGGCTCGCCGTATGTTGAGCCCATGAACACCGCCCAACTGGTTCGTTATCTGGATGAGTACCTGGCCATCCGTGACACGCCCGACGGCGACGGCGCGCTCAACGGACTACAGGTGGCCGGCCCCGACGAGGTGACCCGCATCGCCGCCGCCGTAGACGCGTCCCTCAAGTCGATCCGCGGAGCGGTGGAGGCGGGGGCCAACCTGCTGCTCGTGCACCATGGGCTGTTCTGGGATGGCAACCAGGCCGTCACCGGGGCGCGCTATCGGCGGCTGAAACTCCTCCTGGACAACGACGTGGCGGTATACAGCGCGCACATTCCGCTGGACGTGCATCCCGAGGTCGGCAACAATGCGCTACTGGCGCGCAAGCTGGGCGTGCAGATTCGCGGCCGCTTCGGCGCCTATCAAGGCGTCGACGTTGGCATCTACGGGGACATCGAGGTGGGACTGCGGACGCTGGCGGAGCGCGTAGGAAAGGTGGTAGACGCCAACGTCCGGGTAATCCAGGGCGGCGCGGACCCGGTCCGTCGCGTGGGCATCGTGACCGGTTCGGGGGCGAGCGCGCTGCGAGAGGCCGCCGCGCTCGGTCTGGACGCTCTGATTACCGGCGAGGCGAGCCACCACGCCTACTTCGACGCCACGGAGGGCGGCGTCAGCCTGCTGTTGGCGGGACACTACTCGACCGAGACGCTAGGCGTTGGCGCGCTGGCCGAGCACCTCCACGAGCGCTTCCAGTTGCCATGGACGTTTCTGAACCTGCCTACGGGGCTCTAACGGTCTGTAACAGATGAGTACTTGGTCTATCATCTGTTACAAGTCCTCTAGCGGCCCAACGCCCGGTCGCGCGCCGGCTTGAACTCGGAGGACTCGAACCACTCCGGGAACGCGTCGCCCTCGGCCACGTCATAGCCCACCAGGAACGCCAGACGGGCCTGCTGCACCGCTCCCGACAGGTCCATCAGGGGATCGTATTCATCGGACGGCTGGTGGTAGTCCCGCCCGTCGTAGGCCGCGAGCCTTCGCTCGCCCCAGCCGGCGGGGCGGCCGCGATAGCTGAGGCCGTGCTCGATGTAGAGCGCGGGCACCCCGGCGCGCACGAAGGGGAAGTGGTCGGATCGGAAGAAGAAGCCCTTCTCGGGGGCCCGGTCCGGCGCCAGCCGCATGCCCATTTCGCGGGCCCGTTCGCGCACGAGCATGCCCAGAGTGGACCGGTCCGACCCCATCGCCACGACGTCGTCGGTTTCGCCCCAGAGGTTGCCTCCGTCGATGTTGATGTCGGCCAGAGTCGCGCGCAGCGGGATGGGCGCGTTGCGGACGTAGTACTCGGCCCCCAGCAGGCCAGCCTCTTCGGCGGCGGTGGCGATGAGCACGACGGACCGGCGTGGCCGCGGCTCCAGCGACCCGAATGCCTCGGCCATCTCGAGCAGCAGGGCGACACCGCTCGCGTTGTCATAGGCGCCGTTGTAGATGGAGTCGCCGTCGACCGCCGCGCCCACACCCAGGTGGTCGTAGTGCGTCGTCAGGAGGACAGCCTCGTTGCGCACGGACGGGTCCTCGCCGGGCAGGACGCCCACGACGTTGGCCGTCTCCAGCGCTCGAGTCGACGCGTGCAGGGTGCCGCGGACCGTCATCCCGGTGCGGACCGGGCTGAAATCGCGTACGGCCGCGCGCGCGCTGAGATCAGCCAGGTCCAGCCCCGCGTCGGCCAGCAACTCCCTGGTGAGGTCCCTCGTGACCCAGCCCTGGAGCGGCGTGACCGGGGCCCCGTCCGGGCGCGGCGGCAAGGCGTACTGCTCCCCCGTCCACGATGCCTCGACCACGCTCCAGGGGTAGCCGGCCTGCATGGTCGAGTGGACCAGGAGGACGCCCGCGGCGCCGCGCCGCGCGGCTTCCTCGAGCTTGTAGGTCCAGCGGCCGTAATAGGTCAGCGCAAGCCCCCCGAAAAGGTCGGGCTCGGCGGGTCCGGACGGCGGATCGCCCACGAGGGCGAGCAGCACCGTGCCCGACAGGTCGACGTCGCCGAAGTCGTCCCAGTCGTACTCGGGCGCGCTCACGCCGTAGCCCACGAACACCAGCTCGCCCTCCACGTCGATGGCCGAGTCGGCCACCCCCGGCCACACGACGGCCTCCGATGGGTACGCCGCGGCGCGCTCTCCGGTGGGCCCGCGGAACGCCAGCACGGAGCGGTCCGGGTCCGTGGTGACCCCCACCACCTCGAAGCGCTGCAGGAAGTCGTCCGCGACTGGCTCGAGCCCCGCGCGCGCGAACTGGGTCGCAATGTAGGCGGCCGCCGCGTCCCCGCCGAACGTCCCCGGGGCGCGGCCGCGCAACTCGTCGGCGGACAGGAACCTCAGGTGCGCGTGCAGGTCGCGCTCCGTAATGCTCTCCAGCGCCTCGCGCAGGTCGGCCGCGTTGGCCGTCGCGCCCAGGGTCGCCGCGCCGAGCACTGCCGCAGCGAGCGCCCGGCCGGGGCGCCGAAGGAGAGCCGGAGTCGGTAGTCGGTTCATCGCGCCAGCCGTGTTGTTGGCTCGCGACCCGGCGTGTTACCCTGCCGTGTCGCGCAGCCTCGTCCCTCTTCCCAGACACCCAAACCGCCGGAAGGAGTTCCCATGCAGGGTTCGGTCCGTTGTGCTCTTTGGATCGCCGCGACGGGCGCGTCGCTGACCGCGCCGGTGACGGCGCAGCAGGAGGAGGTCCCGACCCCCGAGGCTTTCCTCGGCCACGCGGTGGGTGCCGACCGCCGCCTCGCGGACTGGAGCGAGGTAACCGGCTACCTCGAGGCCGTCGCCGGCGCGAGCCCGCGCGTCACCCTGGACACCCTGGGCCAGACCACCCTCGGGCGGCCTTTCGTCATGCTCACCATCTCGTCTCCCCGGAACCTGGCCCGCGTAGATCGGCTGCGCGAGGTCCAGCGCAAACTCGCCGACCCGCGCACCATAGGGCCGGACGAGGACATCGAGGCGCTCATCGCCGAAGGCCGAACGATCGTCCTGATCACCGCCTCCATCCACTCGACCGAGGTGGGGTCCTCGCAGGTGCCCATGTCGATCGTACACCGGCTCGCGTCGTCCACCGAGGCGCGCGAGGCGCGCATCCTGGACGACGTCATCCTGCTGCTGGTGCCATCGCTCAACCCGGACGGCGTCGATCTCGTGGTCGACTGGTACGAGCGCACCTTGGGCGAGGAATGGGAAGGCGCCGCGCCGCCGTTCCTCTACCACCACTACGTCGGGCACGACAACAACCGCGACTGGTACGCATTCACCCAGGCCGAGACGCGGCTCGCGATCGAGTACGGCCACAACGACTGGCACCCGCAGATCGTGCACGACATCCACCAGCAGGGCAGCCGCGGGTCGCGCTTCTTCCTGCCGCCGTGGATCGACCCGTTCGAGCCCAACGTGGATCCGCTGCTGGTGCAGGCGATCAACGACCTCGGCACCCACATGGCCTGGCGACTCGGCATGGAGGGCAAGAAGGGGGTGGTGGTGAACGCGACCTACGACGCCTGGACGCCGGCTCGCGCCTACCAGCACTACCACGGCGGCGTGCGCATTCTGAGCGAGACGGCCTCCGCCAACATGGCGAGCCCCATCGAGCTGCCGGCCGACACGCTCACCCCCGGGCGCAACTTCGACGCCCGCAAGCCGAGTTGGAATTTCCCCGATCCGTGGCCGGGGGGCGCATGGGGCCTGGGTGACATCGTGGACTACATGGAGTCGGGCGCGATGGCGCTGCTGGACCACGCCGCGGCGAACCGGGAGACGTGGCTGCGCAACTTCCTGGCGGTCGGCGAGCGAGCCGTGGCGGGTTGGGAAGAGTGGCCGGCCGCGTGGGTCATTCCGGCGGACCAGCGCGACCCAGCGGCGGTGGGAGAGCTGCTGCGTATCCTGCGCGTCGCCGATGTGGAGGTGTACCGCGCCGGGGCCCCCTTCACGATCACCGCCAGGTCCGACGACGCGGCCGGCTTCCCGGAACCGGCCGGCGCGCAGGCGCGCGCTTTTGGGGCCGGCACCTACGTGGTTCCCATGCGCCAGCCGTACGCGTCGTTCGCCCAAACGGTTCTGGAGCGACAGGACTACCCCGACCTGCGGCAGTATCCGGGTGGGCCGCCGCGCGCGCCCTACGACGTGACCGCCCACACGCTGCCGCTCCTGCTGGGCGTGGACGCGGTGCCGGCCGCGCAGATCGACGGAGGCCTCGAGGCGTTGGCGTTGAGCGCGCCGGTGGCGGGCCCGGAGGATCCCGGGGCCGTGCTGGCGGAGGCCGGCGGCGGGCTGGACGAGGACGATTGGCCGCGCATCGCGGTGTACCGTAGCCACCGGCCGTCCATGGACGAGGGCTGGACGCGCTGGATCCTGGATACCTACGGCATCCCGTACGCGTCCGTGGAGGACGCCGACGTGCGCGGCGGCGGACTCTCCTCCGCGGACGTGCTGCTGCTGCCTTCGCAGGGCGCCAACGCGCTGCGCGCCGGCCTCGAGGAGGGAGCCAACTTCCCCGAGTACGTCGGCGGGCTGGGCGAGGAGGGCGCGGCGGCCATCGAGGCGTTCGTGAGCGAGGGCGGCCGGCTTGTGGCGCTGGAAGAGGCCTCGGCCTACGCCATCGATGTTCTGGACCTGCCGGTGCGCGACGGCACCAACGGACTGGGCAAC
This sequence comes from Gemmatimonadota bacterium, assembly GCA_039715185.1. Classification (NCBI taxonomy): domain Bacteria; kingdom Pseudomonadati; phylum Gemmatimonadota; species Gemmatimonadota bacterium. The sequence goes on along the minus strand of JBDLIA010000041.1, from coordinate 8,656 downwards.
GACGACTTCTTCATTCCCGGCTCGATCCTGGGGCTGGACGTGGCGCCCGACCTGGCCGAGGACGCCGGAGTCCCGGAGCGGATGGGCGCGTGGTTCGAGCGCGGGAGCATGGCGCTGCGGAGCGAGTCGGCCGACGTAACCGTGCTGGCGCGCTACGATCCCGACTGGACGCTCCTCAGCGGCTGGGCGCTCGGGGTCGAGCACGTCGCGGGCGCGGGCGCGCTCGCGGTCACCCGCGTGGGCGAGGGGGACGTGTGGCTGTTCGGGTTCCGGCCCCAGTACCGGGGACAGACGCGCGCGACTTTTCCGCTACTGTTCGAGGCCCTGCGGGGTCGAAGGGGGACGCCGGCCAGCTGATCGGGCGTGCTCGGCTAGCCGCCCAGCGCCGCGCGCGCCGCGGCCTCGTAATCGGGGATGATGGGGGCGTGATCGACGTACTCTTGGAGCGCTCGGTCCCGCTCCGTGGGCAGCGCCTCCAGAAAGCGACGGTGGTAGTCCAGCGCCGCGTCGCGTTCGCCCGCGCCCTCGGCGGCGGCCGCTGCCGCCGCGAGCCCCAGGAGGTGGTTCGGCTCGCCGGCCAGGATTTCCTCCGCTGTGGACCGCGCTGCGGCGTAATCGCCGCCGATGGCCTGCACCAGGCTCAGGTGGAAGCGACCGTCGGCGTCCAGGTCGCCGGCCATGTCGTACGCGTCCAGCGCCATCGGCACGAAGAAGCGGGCCCGCGCGGTGTCGCCCTGCGAGTACTCGCGCATGATGCGGTCGAACAGGCCGTCGGCGTTCGCGCGCATGTCGCCCGACAGCGTGGGCGGGCCCCCGGACGTAGGCGCGGCGCCGGCCGCGGGGCCCGCCGGCTGGCTCGCGGGGCCGGTCACCAGGGGCTGCGTGTCCCCACCCCCGCGGGGCACGAGGAACGCGGCCGCAACGGCGGCGAGCCCGAGCCCTGCGATGATAGCCGCCGGATGCACCTTCCTGCGATCGGGCAACCCGCGCCCGCAGGCGGTGCAGTAGCGAGCGCCGGCGGGCGGAACGGCGCCGCACGCGGTGCACGGAGGCGGCTCGAGCCTGGCCCCGCACTCGGAGCAGAAGGCGCCGTCGACGGAGGCGCCGCAGCGTGGACAATCGGTGGTGGACATGTCGCCTAGGTTAGCAAGGCGGGTGCGGGCGCGACACCGCGCCTTGCGTTCCAAGAGACCGGGCGCGCAACCTTTTTCCTCTGTCGATCGAGCCCGCTAGCGTTGGATCACCCATGAACGAACCCGAGAGACCCGCCATCGACCCGCCCCTGAACGAACCGGGGCACCCGTTCGGAGAGCACGTGCGCGTCACCGAGGATGAGCGACTGCTGGTGCGCGAAGAGCGTGCTCCGGCGTTCGTCCACACGGACACCTGGCGCGTATTCCGGATCATGGGAGAGTTCGTCGAGGGGTTCGACACGCTGGCCGAGCTGGGCCCGGCCGTGAGCGTGTTCGGAAGCGCCCGCACCCCCGAGGACCACCCCATGTACGCCACCGCCCGGGCCACGGGCGCGGCGCTGGCCGACGCCGGATTCGCGGTCATCACCGGGGGCGGCCCGGGCATCATGGAGGCGGCAAACCGCGGAGCGGTGGACCAGGGCGGCACGTCCGTGGGCTGCAACATCGAGTTGCCGTTCGAGCAGGGCGCCAACCAGTTCGTCCGGGTAAGCATCGACTTCCGTTATTTCTTCGTGCGCAAGACGATGTTCGTGAAGTACGCCGACGGGTTCATCATCTTTCCCGGCGGCTTCGGTACCATGGACGAGCTCTTCGAGGCGCTCACCCTGGTCCAGTCCGGAAAGATCTCGCGTGCCTTCCCGGTCGTCCTGTTCGGCCGCGCCTACTGGGCCCCCCTGCTCGACTGGATCAGGGAGACCATGCTGCCGGAGGGCAATATCCGGCAGGCCGACCTGGACCGGCTCGTGTGCACGGACGACCCGGCGGAAGCGACGCGCGTCATGGTGCGTGCTTACAACGAGAGCTCGAGGCCTCGGAAGGAGATCTGACATGGAGCCCAAACGACTCGCGGTTTCCGGCGCGAGCGGGGTGGTGGGCGGCCCGCTGGTGTCCGAACTTCGGTCCTTCGGCCACTCGGTGCGGCTCCTCGTCCGCGACCGGGCCCGGGCGGGGGAGCGGGACAACGTGTACTGGAATCCCGCTGAAGGAGCGGTGGACCCGGCTCCGCTCGAGGGCCACGACGCCGTCATCCACCTGGCCGGCGAGCCCATCTTCCAGGTCTGGACGAAGTCCGCCAAGGAGCGCATCTGGGAGAGCCGCGTGCGCGGTACGCGCCTGCTGGCTGAGGCGTTGGCGAGCCTGAACGCTCCGCCGCCGGTGCTCATCAGCGCGTCGGCGATCGGCTACTACGGGGATCGTCCCGCCGACGAGAGGTTGGACGAGGACTCGCCCAAGGGAGAGGGGTTTCTCGCCGATCTCGTGGCCGCCTGGGAGGAGGCCGCGGACCCCGCTCGCGCGGCGGGAATCCGCGTCATTCACATGAGGCTGGGCATCGTGCTCAGCGCGGCGGGCGGCGCGATGGCCGCCATGCTGCCCGCGTTTCGCATGGGACTGGGCGGACCGGTGGGGAAGGGCACCGGGGCCTTCGCCTGGGTGGCGAGCCACGAAGTGCCGGGGGTCGTGCGGTTCGCGATCAAGAACCGGGCGCTGGAGGGGCCGATCAACGTGGTGGCGCCGCAGCCGGCCACCCAGCAGGAATTCACCGGCGCCCTGGCGAGGGCGCTCGACCGGCCGTCGTTCCTGCGCGTGCCGGCCGCGGTCGCCAGGCTTCTGCCGGGCGGCATGGCCCAGGAGACGATCCTCGCCAGCAGCCCGGTGTACCCGGCCAGGCTGCTCGCTCACGGCTACCGCCACAGGCTGCCCGACCTGGACGAGGCGCTCGGGCACGAACTCGCGCGGTCTCTCGAGCCCGCGTGATCGCGGGATCCGCGCAGGAGGTTGCCGCGATTGTTATCTTATCGGGCTACGATTCGAAGCTACCTGGCGAATAAATGAAGCGAGAAACCATCGCGCAGCGGGGCTACGCGCCCCGCGGCAAGGACACGGGCATCGTCAAGTCGAAGGGCACCGCCCGGCTGCCGGTATTGGAGGGCCAGTCGCCCCTGCCGATGGAGGCGCGCAAGCCATCCTGGCTCAAGGTGCGCTCTCCGGGCGGCGACAACTACCGACGTCTCAAGAAGCTCATGCGCGGGCAACGCCTCCACTCCGTGTGCGAGGAAGCGGGCTGCCCCAACATCGGCGAGTGCTGGGAGGCGGGTACCGCCACCTTCCTGATCCTCGGCGACGTCTGCACCCGCGCGTGCAAGTACTGCGCGATCGCGCACGGCATGCCCACGGAGTTGGACTGGGATGAGCCGCGCCGCGTCGCGGAGGCGGTCGCCGACCTGGAGCTGGAGCACGTCGTCATCACCAGCGTGAACCGGGACGAGCTGGCCGACGGCGGAGCTGCCATCTTCGCCGAGACGATTCGGCTTACCCGAGAGTCTCGGCCGGATTGCACCATCGAGGTCCTGATCCCCGACTTCAAGGGCGACGAGGACGCGCTGCGGGCCGTGGTAGACGCCTGCCCGGACATCCTCAACCACAACCTCGAGACCGTGGAGCGGCTGCACCCGTGGGCACGCCCGGGCGGGCGCTACTGGCGCAGCATCTCCTACCTCGGCGCCGCGAAGCGCATGGATCCCTCCATGCTCACCAAGTCCGGGGTGATCCTGGGCATGGGCGAGACCGAGGAAGAGATCCACGCCGCCATGCTCGACCTGCGCAAGGCCTCGGTGGACATCCTCACCCTGGGCCAGTACCTGCGTCCGTCGGAGCACCACGCCGCGGTGGCGCGCTGGGTGACGCCGGCGGAGTTCGCCGAGTGGAAGCGCATCGGCGAACGGGAGATGGGATACCGGCACGTGGAATCGGGCCCGCTGGTGCGGTCCAGCTATCACGCCGAAAAGCAGGCGCGCACCGTCGACGCCGGCGACGTGGGCGAGATCCGCGACATCCTGGAGGCCGACCTCACCGCGCCCGCGGAGGTGATCTCGCCGGCCGGAGCGGGCAACCTCGTGCAGATCGACCAGCCGCGCCGGTTGGCCTGATGGCGGGGGCCGCGCTCGAGCGCCTGGAGCGGGACGAGCTCCTCGGGATGCTGCGCCTCATGCTGCTGGGCCGACGCTTCGAGGAGAAGGCCTCCGAGTCCTACGCGCTCGGCAAGATAGGCGGCTTCTGCCACCTTTACATAGGCCAGGAGGCCGTCGGCGTGGGGGCGCTCGCCCCGCTGCGCGACGACGACTACGTCATCACCGCCTACCGCGACCACGTGCAGGCGATCGCCAAGGGCGTGACGGCGCGTCAGGTCATGGCCGAGCTGTACGGGCGCGTGGACGGGTGTTCGGGCGGCAAGGGCGGCTCGATGCACTTGTACAGCGCCGAGCACCGCTTCATGGGCGGGTGGGGCATAGTCGGGGGCCAGATACCGGCGGCGACCGGCATCGGCTGGGCGATCAAGTACCGCGGCGGCGACCAGGTGTGCGTGTGCTTCATGGGCGAGGCCGCGGTCAACCAGGGCGCGTTCCACGAATCGCTCAACATGGCCGCGCTCTGGAAGCTGCCCGTCATCTACATCGTGGAGAACAACCGCTACGGCATGGGCACGGCCTGGGAGCGCGCGTCCTCGCTCTACGACATCTCCCAGAAGGCATGCGCGTACGCGATGCCGTCCGCCATCGCCGACGGAATGGACGTGCTCGAGATGCGCGCCACCATGGAGGAGGCCATCGAGCGGGCGCGGGAGGAGTCCATGCCCACGCTCATCGAGGCGCGCTGCTACCGCTTCATGGGCCACTCCATGTCGGACCCGGTGTACGGCGTGTACCGCACCAAGAAGGACGTCGAGGAGGCCAAGCAGACAGACCCCATCGCCACCTACATCGAAGGGCTCAAGCAGGCGGATCGACTGACCACCGAGGATCTGGAGGCGCTGGACCAGGAGGTCCGCGCCGAGGTGGACGATGCGGTCCAGTTCGCCGAGAACTCGCCGCTGCCCCCGGCCGGCGACCTGCACCGCGACGTCTACGCCCAGATCAACGACCACGGAGATCTCTTCTTCGAGGGCGTCGGGGCGCCGGACCCGGCGCTGGGACGGGCCGCGGGCGAGGTCGCGGACTGATGGCGGTCATCACCTACCGCGACGCCCTGAATCAGGCGCTCGCCGAGGAGCTGGAGCGCGATCCGGACGTGTTCCTCATGGGCGAGGAGGTGGGCCAGTACGACGGCGCTTACAAGGTTTCCAGGGGCCTGCTGGAGCGCTTCGGCGAGCGCCGCGTGGTCGACACGCCCATCACCGAGTTGGGTTTCGCGGGCCTCGGCGTCGGGGCGGCGATGGCCGGGCTGCGTCCGGTCATCGAGTTCATGACCTGGAACTTCGCGATCCTGGCGAACGACCAGATCATCAACAGCGCCGCCAAGGTGCATTACATGACCGCGGGCCAGTTCAGCTGCCCGATCGTGTTCCGCGGCCCCACGGGCGCCGCGCTCCAGCTTTCCGCGCAGCACTCCCAGGCGCTCGAGGCATCCTACGCGCACTTCCCCGGGCTCAAGGTCGTGGTCCCCGGCACGCCCGCCGACGCCAAGGGCTTGCTCAAGGCCGCCATCCGCGACGACGACCCCGTCCTCGTGCTGGAGGGCGAGGTCCTCTACGCCATGAAGGGAGAGGTGCCCGAGGACCCCGATTTCGTCATCCCGCTGGGCGTGGCGGAGGTGAAGCGCGCGGGCGCGGACGTGTCCATTCTGACGCACGGCAAGATGGTCAATCTCGCCCTGCAGGCAGCCGAGCGTCTGGCCAAGGACGACGTGGACGCGGAGGTGGTGGACCTGAGGTCTTTGCGCCCGCTGGACCTGGACCGCGTAGTCGACTCCGTACGCAAGACCAATCGCGCGGTCTACCTGGAGGAGGGCTGGGGCTACAGCGGCATCGGCGCCGAGGTCGTGGCGCAGGTGCAGGAAAACGCATTCGACTGGCTGGACGCTCCGGTTCTGCGGGTGCACCAGACCGACGCTCCCATGCCCTACAGCAAGGAGCTGGAGAAGCTCGCCAAGCCGAGCGTGGAGCGTACCATCGAGGCCTGCAACCGGGTGTTGTACAGATGACGCCGACGCGCGCGCCGGGCGCCGCGAGAGACTGAGCGACCACATGGCCACCAAGGTTCACATGGAGGCGCTGTCCCCCACGATGGAGGAGGGACAACTCGTCTCCTGGCTGAAGGGCGAAGGCGACGACGTCGCCGAGGGCGACATTCTCGCCGAGATCGAGACCGACAAGGCGACGATGGAGCTGGTCGCGCGCGGCGCCGGTGTGCTGCGCGCGGTGCTCCTCGCCGAAGGAGAGACCGCCGAGGTCGGCGCCGTGATCGGTGTGATCGCGGCCGCGGACGAGGACATCTCCGCGATCGTGGATGGGGCGGGCGCGCCCGGCGCGGGCGCCGCGGCCGACGCCCCCGCCGCCGAGCCGGGCGAGCAGCAGGCTTCGGCCGTGGCACCGAAGGACCCGGGGCCGACTGACGCGGGGGCGGAGGCAAGCGGCGTCGAAGAAACCGCCGTGGCGCCCGCCGGGTCCGGCGACGGCCGGCTGCGCGCGTCTCCGCTGGCGCGCCGACTGGCGGAAGAGCGCGGTCTCGATCTCGCCTCGATCAGCGGCAGCGGCCCGGGCGGGCGCATCGTCAAGCGGGACGTGGAGGGCGCCGTGGCGGCGCCCGCGGGCGCGCCCGTGGTCGTCGGCGCAGGCGCGCGCGCGGAGACCGAGAGCGTCAAGGTCTCCCAGATGCGCAAGGCCATCGCCAAGCGCCTGGTCCAATCGATCGGCCCGATTCCGACCTTCTATCTGACGATCGAGGCCGATGTCGGCCGGCTGCTGGAGGCGCGCAAGCGGATCAACGCGCGACTCGAGTCGCGCGGCGAGAAGGTGTCGCTCAACGACCTCATCCTGAAGGCGACCGCGGTGGCGCTGCGGCGCCACCCGGAGGTGAACGCGTCCTGGCAGGGCGACACCATAGTCCGCTACGGACGCGTGCACGTGGGTGTGGCGGTGGCCGTCCAGGACGGCCTCATTACGCCGGTGATCCGCGACGCCGACGTCAAGGGCGTCGCCGACATCGGGCGCGAGGTGCGCGAAATGGCCGGGCGGGCGCGCGAGAAGAAGCTGGCCCCGGACGAGTACCAGGGGGCGACCTTCTCGGTGTCCAACCTGGGCATGTTCGGGATCCAGGAGTTCACCGCCATCATCAACCCGCCGGAGTCAGGCATTCTGGCCATCGGCGCGGTCGAGGAGAAGCCCGCGGTGGTCGATGGCGAGGTGGTCGTGCGGCCGCGCATGCGGGTGACCATGAGCTGCGATCACCGCGTGGTGGACGGGGCGATGGGCGCGCGGTTCCTGGCGACCCTCAGGGACTTCCTGGAAGACCCCGTGATGATGGCGCTGTAGAGACACGGACGGGGCGCGCGATCGTCCCGCGGGATACATAGACAGGAGACGGCAGCGTGGCGGACAGGTTCGACGTTGTGGTGATCGGCTCCGGCCCCGGCGGCTACGTGGCCGCCATCCGGGCGGCTCAGCTCGGCATGAGCGTGGCCTGCGTGGAGGCCCAGGAGTTGGGCGGCGTGTGCAACAACTGGGGCTGCATACCGACCAAGGCCCTGCTCGAAAGCGCCAAGTACGCGCGCAAGGTGGGCGGCCTGAAGGACTACGGGATCCAGGTGGCCGACGTGAAGCTGGACCTGAGCCAGGCCGGCAAGCGCGCCGGCAGGGTCGCCACGTCGGGGTCGAAGGGCGTCGCCTACCTCTTCAAGAAGAACAAGATCGAGACCGTCTACGGCTGGGGCCGACTGGCCGGCCCGGGCAAGGTGGTGGTCGAGCCCGGCAAGGTACCGGGCCACGGAGACGGCAAGGCACCGGAGGCCGAGGCCCGTACGCTGGAGGCGAAGAGCATCATCATCGCCACCGGCTCGAGGCCGCGGTCGCTGCCGATTCTGGTAATCGACGGGGACCGCGTGTGGTCCTCGGACCACGCGGTCTTCCCGGCAGCCGCGCCGGAGAGCCTGGCGGTCATCGGCGCCGGCGCGGTGGGGATGGAGTTCGCCGACGTGTACGCGTCCTTCGGCTCCAAGGTCACGGTGATCGAGGCCCTGGACCGCGTGCTTCCCAACGAGGACGCGGAAGCCTCGGCGCTGGTCGCTAAGTCCTACAAGAAGCGCAAGATCGACGTGCTGGAGGGCGCCCGGCTGGAGCGGGCCGAGGTGGGCAAGGACGGCGTCGCGCTCACCGTGAAGGACAAGGACGGCAAGGAGCAGTCGCTCACCGTCGAGCGCGTGCTGGTCGCGGTGGGCCGGGCCCCCATCATCGACGATGTGGGGCTCGACGGGGCCGGCGTGAAGACCGAGAAGGGGTTCATCGTCACCGACGACAAGATGCGCACGAGCGCGCAGGGCGTGTACGCCATCGGCGACGTCACCAAGCCGCCGCTGCTGGCGCACAAGGCGTCACACGAGGGCATAGCCGCCGCCGAGCACATCGCCGGAGACGAGCACGCCGGCGTGGACTACGGCAACATCCCGTACGTGACGTACTGCCATCCCGAGGT
>JBDLIA010000040.1 GCA_039715185.1 Gemmatimonadota bacterium | reverse complement strand
TCTTGCGCCCGCGGCTCGCCGCGGGCATGTCTGCGGCTGCGCCGACAAGCCACCAACGGAGTCGTAATTTGCCAGCAGACGCCAGACTTCTCGCCGAGCAGTTCGTCGTCGTGCTCCACGAGCCGCAGGACGTGGTGAACATGGCAACCACCGCGCGCGCCATGATGAACTTCGGCCTGCGCCGGCTGCGGCTGGTCAACCCGGTCGACTGGGATGAGCAGCGGGTACTGGGGATCGCGCACGCCGCCGGCCCCGTGGTCGAGCGACTCGAGATGGTGGACACGCTGGACGAAGCGCTCGAGGATACGGTGCACGTGGTCGGCACCAGCGCGCGGCAGCGCACGCAGCCCTTCGTGTGGCAGCACCCGCGGGAGGCGGTGCCGGAGCTGTTCGCGCTCGCCGCCGCGGGCGAGGGGCCAGTCGCCCTGCTCTTCGGCCGCGAGGACCGCGGGCTGGAGAACCCCGAGCTGGACCGCTGCGACCGGGTGCTGACGGTGCCCACCGACGGCGCCTTCTCTTCCCTGAACCTGGCGCAGGCCGTCCTGCTGATCGCCCACGAGCTGTGGATGGCGGGGCCGGGCGGCGAGGCGGAACTGCCGACGTGGAGGAGAGCCGCGCCGCCGGCCACGCACGAGCAGTTGGGCGACCTCTTCCGCGACACCAAGACGACTCTCGAAGAAATCGAATTCTTCAAGAAGAAGCGCCCGGAGGCGATCATGCGCACGCTGCGGGCGGTGGCGCGACGCGCCGACCTGGATCAGCGCGAGGCGAAGCTGCTCAGGGCCACCGCCCTCGAGGTGCGCAATTACGTACGGCGGAAACTGGCGCGTCCGGGCTAGTCGGAGGCGCCTGCGACCGCCTGCCGCAGAAACTCCAGAACGAGCGCCCAGGCGCGCTCGACGTCGCCTCCACCCTCGATGCGTTCCGGGACCAGCGTGGACGATCCGTGGGTGCCCGGATCCGTCACGTACGTCTGGTGCCCCGCCGCGGCGAAGATCTCCAGTTGCTCCTGGACCGATGGGATCGCCGCTTCCTGGACGGGACGCACCACGAGCGCCGGCCCGGCGAGCCGCTCCGCCTGCTCGTTCGCCGGGCAGTCGGCAAGCGGCCCTCCGGAGGCCGGCGAGAACGCCAGCACCGCGGCGACCCGGTCAGGGTGGTCCGCCGCCAGTCGCAGCGCGAGGGTGCCGCTGTAGCTGCTCCCCCAGGCGACGACGGGCGCGCCGTCGGCCAGCTCCAGCGCCCTCGCGAAGGCCGCCGTCACGTCCGGATACACGTCGCAATACGGGGTGTCGTTGTGGCCGAGCGCGGCCACCGTGCGGTTGCTCCCGCCGAAGCGGTCACCGCCCCTGCGCAGATCCACCGCCAGCGCATCGTACCCCGCCTCGAGGAGGCGCGGCAGGATGGGGCCGTATTCGCCTCGGGCGCTGGCGCCGCCCTGGTGGAGCATCAGCAATAGGGGCGCTCTCGCGCGGCCCGACCGGTGGATGTCCGCGTAGATCATGGCCCCGTCCGCGGCAGGAAACACGATCTCGGGAACGCCGGCCACGCTCTGGACGGCGGCCGCACCGGCGCGCGCGCCCTCACCCTCCGAGACAGCGGAAACGAACGCCAGGCCGTCCGGGCTCGCGCCGACGGGCACGCGCCCGACGACGCCCCGGGTCTCCGTGTCCACCACGAGCACCTGCGCCGCGCCGGCCAGAGACACGAGCGCGCGCGCTCCGTTCGCGTCGAACGCGATCCCCAGGGGCCTGGGTCCCGCCGCGATCGTCCCTATCAGCTCGCGCCGCGCCACGTCGAACACCGCCACCTCCCCGCTGCGGTTGTTCGCCACCCACGCCTGCGAGCCGTCGGGGCTGATGCGCAGCTTTACGGGCGTGTCCCCGCCGCTCGGCAGGGTGGCCACCGGAGCAAGCGTGCGCGCGTCGATGACCGTGATGGTGTTCGCGCGGTTGTTGCTGACCCACACCTCCGCGCCGTCGGGCGTGACGGCTATGCCCTCGGCACCGGCGCCGGCTTCGACGTCCGAGCCCGCTCCGGTCGTCAGATCGAACACCGTCACCACGCCGTCCAGCATGTCCGGGGAGTACAGCCGTGACCCGGCGCGGTCGACCGCCACCATGTGGCTGCGCCCCCTGGCGGTTTCGTGGGCGCGGCCCAGCTCGCCCGTCTCGAGGATGATCTCCAGGACCGACTCCTGCTCCTCCGCGCTCACCCAGATCCGGTCCCCGCGCTCCGCGATGGCGATCCCGTGGAGAGCCCCCCAGCGCGCCAGATCGAAGCGGCGCAGCACGGCACCCGTGTGCAGGTCCACCTCTGACACGACGCCGCTCCCGTACCCCGCCACGTATGCGCGCGCGCCGTCGGGCGAGAGCACCATTTCGTGGGGGTCATCGAGCACATCGGCCGCCCAGCGCAGGGTGCCGTCGCTGCGGTACGCCTGGAGCTCACCCTCGGCGCGGGCGAGCACGACGAAGTCCTGCGCAGCGACAGAGGCTGCGCAGCCCGTGATCGCAGCGACGAGGACCAGCGGCGCCGCGATGAGACGTCTGCGGACCGGTTCACACGGCGAGGTCTTATTCATCCGTCCAAGCTAGCACGCGCGCTCGACTGAGCTATCCGAGGCTTGCAAAGAGGTTGTCAGCGCCCTGTCCGGGCTCCCGACGCGTGCCTACGCTTCGACGGCCCTCTCCCGGGGCGGGAAGTACGGGTCGTCGAACTCGTGCGGGTCGACCATCGGCTCCCAGACCTGGAAGATCGGGAACTTGGCCGCGAACGCGGCCAGCGAAAGAACGAACAGGCCCGCGAACAGCAGCGTCACGCCGATCTCGACCCACCCGAACGGCACCCCGTCGGCGCCCGGATACAGCGACGGGTACACCAGCGTGTACCGCTCCAGCCAGAGCCCGAACAGGATCAGGCTGGCCACCGTGGCGAGGAACGAAGGCTTCTTCTTGGCGGCCACGCTGAGCAGCGCGAAAAACGGCGCCAGGAACAGCAGGCCCAAAACGGCCACGGAGAGAGCCGTATAGGGCGCGGTCAGGCGGTGCACCAGGAACGTCTGCTCCCAGGGAAGCTGACCGTACCAGATCACTATGTACTGCGACCAGAACAGGTAGGCCCAGAACACGCAGAACGCGAAGGTCAGCTTGCCCAGGTCGTGGAAATGCGGCGTCCGGATGACGTCCTCCAGACCCAGCTTGGACCGGTAGATGACGGCCAGCACCGTGGTCGCCGCTATCCCTCCCAGGAAGGCGGCCATGAAGTAGTAGGGGCCGAGGAGCGTGCTGAACCAGCCGGCCTCGAGGGACATGACGTAGTCCCACGCCACTATGCTCATGGACGCGGCGTAGACCATCCCCAGGATGGGGCCGAGGCGCGCCAGCTTGCGGTGCGCCCGCCGCTCTTCCTCCTCCTGACCGCGCCAGCCCGAAACGACCCAGCCGCGCACGCCGGTCGTGGCATCCTCGGGCCGCATGCCGACGTCGGGCCGCAGCGTGATGCGCGCGTAGGCCAGCGACAGGCCCACCATGACGCCCAGCGCGAGCACGTTGCGGATGGACACGAAGCCCTCGTTCAGCCACCTCTCGAGCCCGTCGTGGTACATCTCGTGGGTCCAGGGGAAGATGTGCTCACCGGCCAGCAACAGCGGCAGAAAGAGCACGAAGCCGATGGGCAGGAACGCGACGAAGGAAAGCGCCAACCGTCGCACCGGGCGCGCCCACTGTGACCTCGTGATCACCGTGACCGCCGAAAACACCACGGCTCCCTGAGCGACGCCGAACCAGAATAGCCAGTTGAAGAGATAGGCCTGCCAGGCGCGGCCGTCGCCCCGCATGAGCCCGGCCGCGAGCGCGATCAGCCCTACGACCGCCGCCCCGAGACCCATCAGCAGGACCGGGCGTGGCACGCCGTCCAGCCGGCGGTAAGGCAGCTCCGCGTTGTTCGAGTGCGCCATGCCGCTACTCCCCCTCTTCCTGGCCGCCGCCGGAGTCCGCCCCGTCCGCCGCCTGCGCGCCTCCGTCCGAGGGCCCTCCGCCCTCCTGCAGCCGGCGGATATGGTTCACGATGTGCCAGCGATCCTCGTGCGGTATCTGCACCGCGTAAGCGGGCATGAGACCGCGTCCAGCGCGGATCACACCGTAGATGTAGCCATCCGCCAGGGTCGTAGCGCGACCCGCGGCCAACGGTGGCGCGATGGGCGGATAGACTCCGGTCGCTGTCACCGACCCGGTGTTGCCACCCATGCCCGCGGGCCCGTGGCAGATCTGGCAGTACCGGGCATACATCTCCTCGCCGCGGACCTCCGACTCCGCCCCGCGCGGGATGGGGTTGGGGTAGGCCTCGCCGAACGCCTGAAGTCCCGCCTCTCCCGGCGCCATGGGCGCCGGCACCTGGCCGTTGGGGCCGTCGAACGCGACGGAGTTGTCGGGCGGCAGCCGGGGTGCTTCGTACGGGTCGAACGCGGGCGATTCGCGCATGAACGCGAAGAAGGACACGCGCGCGAGCATGTTGTCGATTTCGGTGCAAGCACCCAGCGTCAACGTGATCGCCAGCAGGCCGACGAGCCGGACCGGGCTAGGCATGGGCCACCTCCGCGCGAATCTCGGCCGCGCCCGCCCGCTCCAGCGCCGCGCGGGCCTCGTCGGCGCGCCCCTCCGCCGGCACCACGAATACGCCGAACGAGCCGGCGGAGAACGATGGGTCGTACGCGTACGAAGCCTTCGGCTTGAGCAGAAACGCGTTCACGAGCAGGCCGAGCACGGTGGCAAGCGCGCCGAACAGAATCATCAACTCGAAGGAAATGATCACGAAGGGCGGCAGCGAAATGATCGGCTTGCCGCCGGTGATCAGGGGGTAGTCCAGCGACATCCAGATCGGCATCGCGAAGCCGGTCGCCGCGCCGGTCAATCCCCCCACCAGCGTGTACACACGCACCGGGCTCTCCGGCCTCGCCATGGCGTGCTCTATGTCGTGGTGCGGCAGCGGGGTGAACACCGTGATGTCCACGGGACGCTGGCCGCGCAGCGCCTCGACGGCCTCCTCGACCGCGTCGGAGTGGTGGAACACGCCCAGGATTCCGGATCTCTCCATCAGCGCGCCCCCTCGTGTCCGGAGGGATCGTGGCCGGGTGCTCCCGCGCCCACCGTGTCGGACCGCAGCGGGCTGGGCAGCACCTCCTTCAGCTCCGCCACGGAGATCGGCGGCAGCAACCTGATGAACAGCAGGAACCACATGAAGAACCAGGCGAAGCTACCCACCATGATGGCCATCTCCACCCACGACGGCATGTAGGTGTCCCACTGCCAGGGCATGTACTCGTGCGCGATGCTCGAGACGATGATCACGAAGCGCTCGAACCACATCCCGATGTTGATGAAGATGGCGATGGTGAACAGCGCGCCGATGCTGGTGCGCACGTTCCTGAACCACAGCAGTTGCGGCACGAAGGCGTTGCACGTGATCATGATCCACGTGGCCCACCAATAGTCGCCGAACGCGCGGTTGAAGAAGGCGTTTCGCTCCGGCACCTCGAAGCTGTACCACGCCATGAAGTACTCGGTCGCGTAGGCGTAGCTGACTATCAACGCGGTCAGCAGAATCAGCTTCGACATCGCGTCGAAATGCCTGGGCGTGAGGTACGCCTGCAGCCCGAACACCTTCCGCATGGGGACCAGGATCGTGATCACCATTGCGAGACCACTGAAGATCGCGCCCGCGACGAAGTACGGCGCGAAAATCGTCGTGTGCCAGCCGGGGACGATCGACATGGCGAAGTCCCAGGACACGACCGAGTGCACCGACAGCACCAGCGGCGTGGCGAGCGCCGCCAGGTAGAGGTAGGCCCTCGAGAAGTGCTTCCACTCCCTGTCCGTGCCGGTCCAGCCGAGCGCCAGCGCGGAGTACAGCTTGCGGCGCCACGGCACGTCGGTGGCGTCTCGAGCCGCGGCGACGTCGGGGATCATGCCGACGTAGAAGAACACCGCGCTGACCGTGAAGTACGTGCCCACCGCGAACACGTCCCACAACAGAGGCGAGCGGAAGTTCGGCCAGATGAGCCTCTGGTTCGGGTACGGCAGCAGGTAATAGAACAGCCACGGCCGCCCGAGGTGGATGATCGGGAACAGCCCGGCGGTCATCACCGCGAATACCGTCATCGCCTCCGCGGCCCGATAGATCGACTGCCGCCAGGGCGCTCTGAACAGGTACAGGATCGCCGAAATGAGCGTGCCCGAGTGGGCTATGCCGACCCAGAACACGAAGGTGGTGATGTAGACCCCCCACCCGACGGGGTTCATGAGACCGGTCATGCCGATCCCGAGCACCACCTGCACCGCGAACGCGAAGCCCATCAGGCCAACGCCGGCGAGCGTGGTCAGGAAGAGCATCCACCAGCCCTTCCCCGGCCGGCTGAGCATCTTGAAGATGTCGCGGTTGACCTGGGCGTAGCTTTCTACCTGCGGGTGCGTCGGCGAGCGGCGCGGCGTCGGCGCAGAGGGCGGCGGCGGAGGAGGCGTGACGGTGGCCATCAGTGGCTCTCCCCTGCCGCCTCGGCGTGCACCGACACCCGCTGCAGGTAGGTCACGCCGGGTTGAGTGTTCAACTCCCCCAGCACCCGGTATGCCCTGCCCGAGGCCGCCACCTGAGCGACGCGCGAGTTGGGATTCTTGATGTCGCCGAACACGATCGCGTCGCCCGGGCAGGTCTGCGCGCAGGCGGGCACGATCTCGCCGTCCGCGACGGGCCGATCCTCAACGCGGGCATGTTGCTGCGCGTCGCGGATCCGCTGCACGCAGAACGTGCACTTCTCCATGACGCCCTTCTCGCGCACGGTGACGTCCGGATTCAGTTGCCAGTTCAGCGGCTCCGGCCACTCCCACGTGAAGTAGTTGTACTGGCGCACCTTGTAGGGGCAGTTGTTGGCGCAGTAACGGGTACCCACGCAGCGGTTGTAGACCTGCGCGTTGAGCCCCTCGGGGGTGTGGTACGCGGCGTAGACCGGGCACACGGGCTCGCACGGAGCGTTGCCGCACTGCTGGCACATCATCGGCAGGAAGCGCGTGCCCTCGAACCGGTGCTGGCCGTCGTCTCCCTCGCCCAACTCCCAGTAGCGCTCGATGCGGATCCAGGATAGCAGCCGCCCCTTCGCCACCTGTTCCGGGCCGATGATGCCGATGTTGTTTTCGGCGTAGCAAGCCGTCATGCACGCACTGCAACCGGTGCAGCGATCCATGTCGATGGCGAGCGACCAGCGCGGCCGCTCCTCGGAGTACTCGCCGTAGTAGGTGTCGGGCGGAGGGTAATCCTGCGGCGCGCCACCCATGCCGACGATGGCGCCGAAGCCACCCACGCCCTGTAGCTCGTCGACCTGCGCCTCGAGCGGGTGCGGCTGACCGTGAACCGCCCGGCTGCCTATGGGCAGCGGCTCGCCTTGCTCTTCCTCCGGGCCGCGCTCGTTTCCCTGACCGTCCGGGTCGTTTTCCACGCCCGCCCGGTAGGCCGCCAGACCCAGGATGTTCACGGGCTCCGCGTTGCGCGCGTCTTCCAGCGACATGGCCTTGGCCACGTCGCGCGCGGACGCGTCGGCCTCACCCTCGGTGTAGGGTATGCGCTCCCAGCGGCCGGTGGGCTCCAGCGTTGCGCGCGCCTGGATCCAGACGGCGCCCCCGGAAGCCGCGTCCACCTCGGGAGCCAGCAGCGTGGCCGCGTTGACGCCGCGGTCTTTGGCGTACCGGCCCAGGTTCTCGTGCCCCTGTCCCAGTTGGATGGCCAGGGTGTCGGGCCGCACGCCCGGATGCGTCCAGACGGGCAGCTCCGCATCCCCGGTAGCAGTGGCTATGCGCACGATGTGGCCGACATCCAGCCCGCGCTCGTGTGCCACATCCGGGTGCATCTCCACCCACGAACCCCACGCGATCTTGCTGACCGGGTCGGGAAGCTCCTGAAGCCATGGCCTGTTCGCGAGGCGGCCATCGTGGAAGCGATAGGACGGATAGACCACGACGTCGAACTCTGCGCCGCTCGGTCCGGTCAGGTCCACCGCGTCGAAGCTGAGCTCGGCGACGCTCTGGGCGCCCACCGCGGCCCCAGCCCCGCTCGCCGACTCCGCGGCGCCGGCCGCAGGCACCGGAGTCACCGCGTCGACGCCCGCGGCGGCCACCACGACGCCCGCGCGCAAGGTTGCGCGCCACCCTTCCTCGTCCGCGCCCGCTATCACATCGCGCGACCAGCGCGCGCGCAGGTAGTCGTAGAACGTGTTCCGCGCGTCGGGGATCTGAGCGCCCGCGCGGCGCGCGACCGACAGCAGCACGTCACCCGTCTGCTTGGTCTGGAAGACCGGCCGCATGACCGGCTGCACGATCGAGTGCACCCCGGGGCGCGCCTCCACGTCGCCCCAGGCCTCCAGGAAGTGGTGATCCGGGAGGAGCAGTTGTGCCCGCGCGCTGGTCTCGTCGAGCTGGGTGGCGAACGAGGCGATGAAGCCGACCCGGTCCAGGGCGGCCGCGGCGTCCGCCAGCGGCACGCTGTGCAGCGGGTTGGTGCCGTGCACCAGCAGCGCGCCCACTTCGCCCGCCGCCGCCCGCTCGAGCAGGTTGGTCAGCGCCAGGTAGGACCCCGCGGGGCCCCGCTCTGCCTGCCCCGGGAATACCGTCCGCCCGACGTTGCCGGCGGCCCGATTGAGCAGCGCGACGGCGGTGGCCAGGGCGGTCCCGGCCCGGCTCGACGCGGCGACGCCCGGTCCCATGGCCACCGAGCGGCCGCCGTTGGCGAACGCCTCGGCGGCCTCGCGTATCGCGTCCACGCTCACGCCCGCCGCGTCCGCCGCCGCAGCCGGGTCCACCGAGGCGAGGGGTCCGTCCAGGGCGGCGCCCGTCGACTCGGCAACCAGGCGCGCCATCGCCAGCGCGACGAGGTGCTCGGTGCCGGCGCGCGCGGCGATCCAGTCGTCCGCGCTGAGGCCCGTCAGCGACAGGTGCGGCCCGACCGCGATCAGCCGGCCCCGGCGCCCGTCCTGGTAGGAGTGGCCCTGCACGAAGCCGTGCGTGTAATCGACCGGCGAGCCCCACGTCTCCATGAAGTCGGCGCCGAAGGTGACGACCACCTCGGCGGCCGCCAGGTCGTGGCGCGGAACCGCCTCGGTGCCGTACACCAGGCGGCTCGCGGTGCGTACGGCCTCCAGCCCGAAGGCATCGAAGCGGACGCGCTCCACGCCCATCGCCGCGCACCAGTCGTCGATCAGCCGGTCCAGCGTGCCGCTGTAGGAGCCCGTCAGGAAGACGGCGCTCCCGGACGCACCCGCTATCCCGTCGGCCAGCGCACGCTCGGCCGCGTCCCAGGAGATCTTCTGCCAGTCTCCGGCGGATCCCTTGCGTAGCGCCTGCGGAACGCGATCGGGATCGTAGAGCCCTTGCAGGGATGCCTGCCCGCGGGCGCACAGACGCCCGTGGGATATGGGAGACAGCGGGTTGCCCTCGGCCTTGACCGCACGGCCCTCCCGCGTCCGAATACTCATGCCGCAGCCGGCAGGACACTCCTGGCAGGTGGTGCGGTACCACGTCGCGATCCCCGGGACGATCTCTTCCGGCGGGACGACGTAGGGAATCAGGTTCTCGGCGGCGCCCGTCGTGCAACCGGCCAGCCCCGCGCCCGCGCCAGCGGCGCCGATCACCTTGAAGAAGTCTCGGCGTTCCATTCCGCCCTTGCTCGGCCGGTCGGCGTCCGTGCCCTCGCGGGCCCCTGGCTTCCGGGCGGCCATCAGTAGTGACACACCGAGCAGTCGGTGCGCGCGCCGCGCGCCCGGTGACACTCGATGCACCAACCCATGCGCAGCGAAGATTCCTGCTCTACCTGGGTCACCTCCTGCACCTGCCCGTGACATTCCTGGCACTGCAGGCCGGCGTTCACGTGCATGAAATGGGGAAAATGCGCGTGGTCAGGAAGGTCGTGGATGCGCACCCACGGGATCGGCTCCTGACGGTTCCAGTAGTCGATCAGCTTCTGCACTTCCGGCCGGTCGGCGGCGGCCAGGGGCACGCCGCCCGGAGCGTGACACCCCACGCACGTCGCCACCGGCGGGATGCCGGCGTCCACGGATCGGTCCGCGGAGAAGTGGCAATACATGCAGGGGATTTCCAACTGGCCGGCGTGGACATCGTGGGGGTACGCGATGGGCTGGCCGGTATCCTGGGCCGGCGCCGCCTCGGCCGTCTGGCTCGCCTCGGAGTCGCCTTGCGCGGCGATCAGTCCGGCCCCCGCGAGCGCGGCAACCACGCCCACCGCGAGGACCGCACCCCTCCCTCGGTTCATCGCACCCCTGGATCGCTCGGAAGTCGGCGGCGTCGGACCAAGTGCGAAGCGGGCCGCCCGGAAATTCGGCGCCAACATGGGATGGGCTCAGGGGCGTCGCAACCCGCGCGCGCACGAGGCGGGCCCGGTCGCGGCCTCCCACGCATGTCTGCGCGGCGCCCGGGGACTGCCGCGGCCGAGCCCCCGCCTTAGATTCAGCCATGGACGTTTCCAAATCGCCCCGTCGCTTTTCCGACCGGGAAGTCTCCCTGATCCTGAAGCGTGCAACCGAGCTGCAGAGCTCCGGCCGGGCCGCGACTGCCCGCGATGGGCTCACCCTGTCCGAATTGCAGGAAATCGCCCTCGAGGCGGGGATAGACCCGACGGTTCTGCGCACGGCCGCGGCCGAGCTGGAGGCCGGCGCCAACGACGGCGCGTGGGCCAAGGTTGCGGGCGGGCCCATCGTCCTGATGATGGAGCGCCTGGTATCCGGTACTCTGCCGCGCGACTCGTTGGACGCGCTCGTGCCGATCATAGTGAGCGCGGCGGACGCACCGGGGCAGGCGAGCGCCGTCGGCGAGACGCTCACGTGGAGCTCAAACGCCCACGGCAACACCCGCTCGCTGCAGGTGCTGGTCAGCGCCGAGGGCGATAACACGCTGGTACGAGTCGAGGAGCGGCTGGGGGGGTTGGCCGGCGGCCTGTTCGGCGGAATCATGGGTGGCGTCGGTGGCGGAGCGGGGCTCGGGATGGGCGGCGCCCTGGGCGGCGTTCTGGGGTCGGCGCTCGTGGGCATCTTGATTCCGACGGTGGTGATAGCAGGTAGCTACCTCGCCGCCCGCGCCTTGTTCAAGGCAGCCGTCGACAAGCGGCGACGGGCGCTGTCCGCGCTCGTCGAAAGGATCGTGGAGGAGATCGAGCAACACGGACGCGAAGCACGGCACCTGTCCGGGGGAGAGGACACGCCGCTCCTCGAGTCGTGATCCGGCGGTACCCTATGCGCCGACCCACGACGCGCGTAGATTTCTGGGCTCCATCGCCGATGAAAACGGCACCCACGCACGCCTTCGTCCGGATGCAACGCGCGGTCCCGAGATGCTGATGAAGAGCTCTTCCACCCCAAGGCGTACGGCGCACTCCGCCGCCTTCGTGGCGCTGTGTTGCGTCGCCTGCGCCCGCGGCGGCGCCCCCGACAGCGGGCCGGTACCGGGTTCCCCGGAAGCCGACGCGGTGGCTCGCCTCGCCACGGGCGTCGCGGCCCTCGAACTGGGCAATTTCAGCGCGGTGCGGACGGACCTGGGCTGGGTATACGCCCATTGTCCGGCCACCGAGGACGGCCACACGGCTTTGTTGCTGCTCGCCGCCAGCCACCTCGACCCGCGCAACGGCGATCGACGCCCGCACGTCGCCGCAGCGATGGCCGCGCACGTTCTCGGACTCACGAACCGCACCTCCACGCTGCGCTCGGCGGGTACATCGCTGTTCCTTCTGTCCCGCGAACACGGAGCGCCCGTCCCCGACCCTCGGATGCTGACTGAGGCGGCGGCCGAAGTGGCGCGCGCAGGGCAGGGGTGCAAAGCGGAGACGGCGGGCGCGAGTCTCGTGCTCCTGGAGGCCGCGCTGAGCGCGGCGGACACGACGGCGACTCCGGCCGGGGCGGAAGGCATGGCGGGATCGCTCCCGACGCTGGACGTGCCTACCGTGCCACAGCGCATCGCAGCGGTCGAGCTGCAGCGGGACTCGCTGGCGAGCCTCGTAACCGAGCTCGAGGAGCAGGTCCGGGCTCTGCGCGAGCGGGTGTCCATCCAGCAGCAGGAGCTGGAGCGCATTCGCCGCACGCTGCGTCCCTGAGCACCGATCTCACCGGCCCGATGACCGTCCGCCGCCGCCTGGTATTCACCCTCCTCGGCATCGCGGTGCTGCTGACGATTCCGGCGGCCTACTCGGCGAGCCAGTTGTCCCAGTTGCAGGAGATCACCGAGCGCCTGCGCGGGCGCCACGCGGCGGCGTATCTGGCCCTGGGCCGACTTCAGCGCTCCGTCGCCGAGCTGGATCGGTCGCTGCGCGGTTACGTGGCGGCGCCCGACCCCACCCTGCGGGACGAGGTGGCCGAATACCTCGCTGAAGCCAGCGTGCATCTCGGCAGCCTCGACGAGTTGGGCTACTCGGCGGACGCCAGCGCGTCGGCGGAGCGCGTGGCGGGGATCGAGCGCTCCACGACCACTATTCGGCGGCTCGTCGAGGACGGCGACTTCCGCGAGGCCACCGCGGAGCTGGAC
This sequence comes from Gemmatimonadota bacterium, assembly GCA_039715185.1. Classification (NCBI taxonomy): domain Bacteria; kingdom Pseudomonadati; phylum Gemmatimonadota; species Gemmatimonadota bacterium. Next base: position 17,141 of record JBDLIA010000040.1, on the reverse strand, counting down.
GACGTGAAGCCGGCGCTGGCGATGACGATGGACTCGCTGAACGCTCTCGCCGGGGCGATCGACAGACGGGCGCGGGACGACGTCTTGAGGGCGGAACGCATCAGCGCGGCGGCCGCCACGACCGTACTCGTGACGCTGATCGGTGCGCTGGCCGTGGTGGCGCTGCTCGGGGCGTGGACCACCAGCGCCCTGACGACCCCGCTGCGCCACCTCCAGGCGGCCACCGCCAAGGTGATCGACGGCCGATTCGAGGTGCCGGATGACCTTCCATACGGCCGCACCGACGAGATCGGCGACCTCTCGCGCGCGTTTCGCACGATGACGGGTCGACTGGCCGAGCTCGAGCGAGTGCGCGCCGAATTCATCGGCATGGCCAGCCACGACCTCAAGACGCCCATCAACGTCATATCGGGCTACGCGGAACTGCTCGAAACCGGCATGTACGGCGAGATCCCCGACCCCCAGCGGGAGATCCTGCACACGATGCAAGAGCAGAGTCGGCAGCTCGGCGCCCTGGTCAATCAACTGCTCATCGCGAGCCGCATCGAGGCCGGCGGTTTCGAGATCCACATCGCGGACGTGGCCCTGAACGACATGTTCGAGGGCGTGCGAAGGAGCTTCTCCGCGCTGGCGGCGCAGAAGGGCATCGAGCTGGTGGTCGATCTCCGCGAGGACTGCCCGACCAAGATCTCGGGGGACGCCGACCGGCTCCGCAACGAGGTGCTGGGCAACCTGCTCTCAAACGCCTTCAAGTTCACCAGCGAAGGCGGGCGCGTGGAGCTGACCGCCGAACCCGAGGGCGACATGGTCCGGATCTCCGTCAAGGACACCGGGGTGGGCATTCCCGCGCACGAGGTGGCCCACATCTTCGACAAGTACTATCAGGTCGGCCGCGAGGCGCGACGGCTGGGAAGCGGACTGGGGCTGGCCATCGCGCGGCAGGTCGTCACGGCCCACGGGGGCAGCATTGGAGTTGAGAGCGAGGAAGGTGGCGGAACCTGCTTTTCGCTGGAGATACCGGTCCGCCAGCCGCACGGCACCGTGCGCACCGAGCCCATGATCGCCAACGGAGCCGACCACGCGCTCCCGCCCCAGACCCCCAAAGGAGCGCGCGGCTGATCGGCCGACACGAAAAAAGGGGGCGCCCGGCAGATGCCGGCCGCCCCCGAAACATTTCCTGCGAGAATCCTCAGGGCGCCGCGGCCGAACCGACTCGCGAGCTCGGCGTCGCGGCCAGCCAGGCCTGCATGCTGGCCCTGCCCGCGCGTGCGTACACGTGGTACGGATAGCGATGGCAATCGGGAGTGTTCGTCCCCCGTACGCATCCGTTGTAGCGAAGCAGGGCGCGGTCCACGTCGCCGTTCGCACGGTTCACGTAGTGCGCGAAGATGCGCGCTCCGTGACAGATGTTGGAGCGGATCTCGCGCAGATCGGGCACGCAGCCGTCCCACTCGCCCTCGTGGACGGGCATGACCTGCATCAGCCCGACGGCCCCCACGGAACTCTCCGCGGCGGGATCGAGCCATGGGTTCTCCACGAGCATCACCGCCACCAGGAGGCGCGGCTCCAGGCCCGCCGCGTTGGCCTCCTGCACCACCGACCGGGCGATTTTCCCCACCAGCGCGGGGTCGTCTCGATACTGCAGCAAGACGCGCTCGATCGGAGCGACGGTTTCGTCGTAGTAGTCCTGTGCGCCCTGGAACGCCCCTTCAACCTCCTGGACACGGTCCAGTAGCGTCGACACGTCGTGCACCGGTTCAGCCGGCCGGGCGTCCAACGCCGGAGCGACGCCGAGCAGGCCTATCGTCAGGCTGACGACGGCCGCGGCCGCACCCACCAAGGTCACCCGACGTTTCCAGCGCACCCAGTGGGCATGCAGTTCGTTCGAGGGAGACATATGTATACCAACCTTGTTCTCATTTTTCACAAGGCGCCCTCGCGGACGCCGAGAAATGCAACCTGTACTGGGGCAAAGCCCGTACCCGAAACCCTGTTCGAGCGCTCGTTACAAAGCTTGAAGTTGTTTAGGATTAGATACTTACGGAGAAAACTCGAATGGTTCTCGGTTGCCTTGAATACCCTTTCCGCTACCAATTGATCCAGTGGATGTGTTGCATCGTGCAAACGCTGCAACACCTTTCACGCGCGTGTGCGTGCGCGCGCGTAGGTTGCAACCGATGGGCGCGATCCCTTATTCATTACGATTCTCGGACGCGCGCGGCTGTGCCGGTTAGCGGCAGGAGGACGACGAGATGGCCCTGTATCGCACCTTGTACTACGGCGATGTTTCGGTTGGAGTGGGCGGCCGCATCACGATCCCCCAGGACATGCGAGATGACATGGCCCTGCAGGATGGGGATTCGTTGACCGTTCGCGTCGAGGAAAGCTCGTCGGGAACCCGGCAACTGGTGATGTGGCGAGCCGAGCAGCGGGAGGCCGACGAGCCGGAATAGGGCTAGTGCACCGTTGCAGAAGTCCGCGCCGGCACACTAGATCTCCAGGTCGATCCAGCGCACGAGCTCTCCCAGCGGCAGGCCGCCGTCGTGGCGCCAGGCCGGGGGCGGCCACGGCATGTCGCCCAAACCGGTAATCCGCGACACCCCCAAAGAGGCCAACGCCTCGGCCACGTGCGCGGGTCCGCCGGCTACTCCCGCGGTCTGAACGCTTCCCGCCAGGCGACCCACCAGGCGGAGTCCATCCTCTACGCTGGACATGGGCACCACCTGGAGCACCCGTCCGGTGCAGAACTCCTCGGGTCGCAGCTCACGATCCAGAAAGACGCCCCAACCGGACCCGGCAAGCGCCGGGGCACCGCTCTCGGCGCTCCGGAGCTCGGCGGCGTCGAGGACCTGGCGACGGCGGGCTGCTTCTGCGGGGCCCAGTGGTCCGGGAGGGAGGGTGTCGCTCAGGCCCGCCAGCTCGTCCGCCACGAGCTCCGTGAACCTCGCCGGCGAGACGGCGCCCCCATCCTCGACCAGCACGGCCACGGGCGACGTGCAGCCGCGCTGGTCGAAGGCGGCGGTGGCGCGCGCCGCGGAGCGCGCCGCTGCTTTCGCCCCCTGCTCGGAAAGCGCGTCCCGAAACACCAAACCGACCGATATCGCCGGGCCGTGCTCGACGAGCCGAACCCGCGCGGGCGCCAGCGCTCGCACGGCTCGCACCGTCTCTTCCCCACCGTACACGACCGCCAGCGTCGCCTGGTCCAGCGCGGCGGACTCCAGCTGGGTACTGCCGCCTGGCCACCAGGTCACCGCCACGCACTCGGCCAGCGCCGCGTCCACGCGCCCCAGGGCTCGGGCGAACAGCGCCGGCAGAACGGGCTCGCGGCGGGCGGCCTTGCCCAGGACAGCGCTGCCCACCAGCAGGGACCGGATGAGCGAAGTTACGGCGACCCCGAGCACGTTTCCCGCGAACACGTGGAACGCCAGCTCGGGCGCGACGACGCGGCGGCGCACCCCGGGTCTGGTCGGGTCCGGCGCGAATCGGGCGGGCGTCGCCTCGGCGCCGAACTCGGCGGCCACGAGGCCGCGCAGCGCTTCCGCGGTCCAACCCTCGGCCATCCGGGTCAGAACGTGCTCGAACATGGGACGCGACACGCCGGACAAGCCTGCGATAGCCGCCGCGGTGTCCTCCTGGAGGGCCTCTTCGCGCAGGATGGACGCGGCGGCCGAAATCGTCTCAATCACACCCTGGGTGTCGCCTCCGGGAAGCCTGGCCTCCCGAGCCGCGCGCAGTCGCCGGCACACGGCCGCGATGTCGACCGGGCGCAGGCGCGGCGCGCGGGCCAGCGTCCCCGAGCCAGGGGCGTCGAGCTCCAGCCACGGACGCGCGGGGTCGTCGGCCAGCCCCGGCAGGTGGAACGCGTCTACGAGTCCGCGCGAGCCCATCGCGTGTCCGCCCGTTCCAGCAGAAGCTCCATCGCGAGCGAGCACCCGCGCGGCTCGGCGCCCCGCGCGCGCCCCATCAGCTCGACGCGCCCGTCGACCACCCGTCCCACGTCCTCCGTTTGCACCGCGATGATCGAGCCGAGATTGGCCAGGTCGACGTGCCGCAACACGCCCACTTCGCCGTCCGGCAGTGGGGCCAGCGTGTCCGGGTCGGCCGCCACCGGCCGCAACCACGGCGCGGAGCCCTTCAGGTCGGTGGAGTCGCGCGCTCCGGCCCTGAGACACTGGTCGTAGTACTGGGAGCACAGCTCCGTCATGCCGTATTCGTTGACGCAGGCGTGGTCCGGGATGCCGAGCCGGCGCACGTATTCGGCACGGAGCGCTTCCGCCGACAGCGCGCGGCGTCGGCCCTTGGCGCCGCCCGTGTCCATGAGGCGCGAACCCTCGGGCAGCCGCAGGCATCGCTCGCTCGGCAGGCTCTCGAGCCAGGCGGCCAGCGCCAGAGACGTGCCCAGCAGGAGCACCGGAGCACCCAGGTCGATGGCCTCGCCCAGAGCGGCGAGCAGGCCCTCCGAGTCCAGGCCGCGGTCGCTTGCGAACCACCCGCTCCCCTGTTCGCCCTCGGCCTTCATCACGGTATCCGCCATGTGCGACAGCGAGGAGTCCGGCGCCTCGCGCGGCGACGGAACCAGGGAGACGATCCGGCAGCGAACGCCACCGGGTAGCACGAAGTGCCGAAAGGTGGCCAGGGCGGAGGCGTCGTAGAGCGCGAGATCCGGCACGTGGTGCGTGCCGCGGCGCGCCGCGCCGGAGGTCGTGCCGCTCGTCCGGAAGACCGCCGAGCGCTCACCGCGCGGACCACTCACGAAGGTCAGGTCCTTGAAGGCCCTGGCGGGCACCGGCGGAATCCGGCGCCATTCGGTCACGGTATCGGGCGTGACGCCGCGCCGGGAACAGAACATCTGGTACGGCGGGCTCGCAGCGTACTGGTGCGCGAAGGCGGCGCGCGCCAGTCGGTCGAAGTCTTCGTCGGTCGATCGCGCCCCGGCGCCCTCTCGGAACAGCCGCAGGAGCTCGTCCCGGAGTGCCTCCGCGCCGTTCATCTTTCCGCGACCAGCCGTCGCCTCAGATCGTCTCCGGCCGAAAAGGGTCCGGCCCAGGAGCCGCCGCCCCACACCCACGCTTCCGGGGGGCCGTCCGCCGCGAACGCCCGCTGCCGCAGCTCCACGTCCTCGGTCAGCCGCCAGATGCGAACGCCCGGCACGCCGCGCGCGGCCGCGCCCGGTTGCTCGCCCGCATCGGCTTCCTCCCGAAGCACCACGAGCGGCGCCGGCTCGAAGAACTCGTCGGTGGCGAGCGCGAACGCGGCCCCGTCGATGCCGTAACGCGCGGCGACGGGAGAGAGAAAGGCCAGGATCACCTCGGCCTGGGTGCGCCAGCCGCGCGCTCCGTCCAGCGCGTGCAACGCCAGGAGCGTCCGCGCGGCGGTGGCGTTCTCGTGGAAAGGACGGTCGGGGGGACCGAGCGGGCCGCGCGTGTCCCCGGTGAATTCCAGGAACCCACCCTCGTCGCTCCACAGGCCGGCGCCTAAAACGCGCGCGAATTCCGCCGCTCGTCGGAGCAACGCGCCGCTGCCCGCGGCGCTCGCCACCGCCGTCAACGCCGCCAGCACCTCGGCGGCGTCCACGAGCAGCCGCTCACCGACTCCCGATTGGCCGTCTTCGCTCAGGAAATGCGACGGCAACCCCTCTTCGACGCCGAACTCCTGCGCGACGCGCTCCACCGTGGCCGCGGCCCGCTCGATCCAGTCCGAGCGCCCGAGCGCGACGCCGGCGTCCGCGAGGCACCTGGCCCAGGCGGCGTTGGCGTCGGCGAAGGCGGTCGCGTCACGGGGCCGGCCTCGAGCTCCCTCCGGCGCGGCCGGGGCGAGGCCGGGCAGCGGCGGTGCGGCCACGCTGCCGCCGTACAGGCCGTCGCCACGCGCGAGCGCATCCTCGACCCAACCGACGGCGCTTTCCGCGGCCTCCGCCCAGTCCGCTCTGCCCCTGTACGAGGCGCCGAGCGCGTAGCAGCGGGCGAGCTCCGCGTTGACCCCGAGCAGGTGCTCCGAGCTGGGTCGCGTCCAGTCTTCGGCCAGCGCGTAGCGGTGAAAGGCCCCCGTCTCCGGCGCCCGCATGGCCCCCGCGAGCATGCCGTCCAGGGTGCGGTCCGCCATGTCCCCGAAAGCGGGCGCGCCGAGTCTGGAGGCCTGCAGATAGAGGAACTCGACGGCCGCCACGGGAGGGTACTTGGGCTCGCCTCCGAACCCTCCGTTGCGGTCATCGAAATCATCCTGCAGGTAGGTCAGGATGTCGTCGGCGGCTTCGCGCCTCGGCATGCCCCCCGCCGCTCGCCGACCGCGCGCCGAGTCGATGGCCGCGCGTCTGCGTTCCAACTCGGCCTCCAACTGCGGGCCGCTCTGCCGCCAGGCAGAAAGCGTGGCGCGCGCCGCCGTCAGGAGCGCGTCCGCCTCCACGAAAGGGCCGCTCCAGAGCACCCCGCCCGAGGGCGTCAGCAGCGCGTTGGTGGGCCAGCCGGCCCCTATGTAACGGTCGCGCACGTGCGGATACCGCTCGGCGTCCACCCTGACGGGGACGATCTCTTCGGACAGCAACTCGACCACCCGCGGATCGGCGAAGGTCTCCGTCTCGAGTCGCCTGCACCAGGCGCACCAGGACGTCTGCAGGGTCAGGAAGATCGGACGAGAATCGCGCGCCGCTTCGGCGAACGCCGCTTCGCCCCACCCTCGCCACGGGACCACGGCCAGGGGCGCGACGGCTGTTTCGCGCGGTGACTCGATCCCGTCGCTCGTCACGGCCGCGTCACTGTCGAAAGAGCAGGCGCGTCAGGAGCGCGTCCCGGTCGCCGGCGGGGCGCGAAACCTCCGAGCAGCCGATCTGCGCGGGCGTGCCGACGAACAAGCGCAGGCCGCCTACGTTGTCCACGCCGTCTTCGGCTCCGCCCTCGGCGCACCTGGTCGGCGGCACGAAGGACGGCCGCAGCAGGATCTCCAGCGTGTCGGCCAAAGCCTGCTCGGGCGCCTCGACGGCCAGGAGCAGCGGCGCGGTGGTCATGACGTCGGTCGCCATGTACTCGAGGAAGGCGTGCACGAGCGCCTGCGGATCGGTGGTGAAATCGGCGCGGAAGGCGATTATGTCCAGAAAGAGCCCGCTCCCCAGATCATAGAGCGCGTCGTGCATGACGATGGCGTCGTCCTCGCCGACCGGGATGGCGATGGTGGTATCCCCCACGGGGGCCACGAGGGAGAGGTAGCCGAACCCCATTCCCTCGTCGATCCCCGGTCCGGAGAGTTCCATCGAAGTGAGCTGAGCGACGTCGGTATACCAGGCGCTGTCGGCGCCCGCACGGAGCACGACGAAGTCGGCTCCGGCAGAGTTGATTCCCTCCGCCACGGCCTCGGCGGACGCCTCCGGGCCGGCGCTCTGGGCGAGCGCCAGCACGCCGTCCCTCAGGGCTTCCGGCTCGGGCGTGGAGGCGCAGGCGATGACGCTCGAGAGGGCGACGACGGCCGCCGATCCCGGTCGGAGACGCCATGGGAAGTGGGCGCGGTTGGTCATGGACAATTCGTGCGTGGATGAGCCCTGACAATCGCGCCCGGGATCAACTCGAGCCCGGGCGCGGTACGAAAATCGGTCGTCGCGCGCGCCGTCAACATCGTTGACAAGCGTGGAAAGTGGGCATTAGAGGTACGAATACCCCTCTGTGTGCCGCACGGCGCACGGCTCCCCGAAGCTAGATCCGGCTCTGGTAGGCGGCAAGGAAGCGTCCTTGCGCGTCGGCCGGATGGCCACAGGGAGGCAACCAGTGATCATGCCCAACGTCCGCGCCGGCTTCGGCGCGCCGGAAATCGAGTCGGCCCTCGTGGCCCTCCGCGTCGTCCACGACGAGTCGGAGGCGCAGGCGGAGGCGCGCCTGGCGCGCGAAGGGTTGGACGACGTGCTGGACGATCCGCGCGTGCTGAACGAGCTCCTGGCGGGCGATGGCGGCGCCGGCGACGGCCCCCCTTTGGCCCTGCTTCTGTACGTCGCGGCGAGGCACGCTTTGCTCGAGGGCGGCGTCGATGATCGCGTGCTGAGCGACTACGTGGCGGCGCTGCTCGTCGACTACGGGCGAGGCGAGCGCGGGCCGTGCGTGGAGGACGATGGGTGCCGGCACTCGTACCTGACGGACCTCCTGGCTCAGATACAGGCGTCGAGCGGCCATCGCGAGTTCCTGCTTCAAGCGCACATGGGAGACGTCGCGCTGTGGCTCACCGGCGTATTCCCCGATCGGGTCACCATGCGCGTGCAGCGGCGCGGGGCGCCGGGCATGGACTACTTCCAGTCCCTGGGCGCCGCGGGTTATCGCGCCGCCGCGCGCTCTCGGGTCGCCGCGGCGCACGGTCTCGATGACGTGCTGCACCGGTGCGGCCGGCTCTTCCCCGCGGTGCGCACGAGCCTGAACAGGATCTCGGACCGCTACATCTTTCCGCGCGCGCCCGACCCGATCGAGCGCCTGCTGCGGCAGACGGGCGACTCGGCACCAGCCCCCTGACGCGTCTCCCCGAATTCGCCGGCGTCGCCCGACTCGTCGGCCAGGAGAACCAGAAACGGAGCGACTTCGGCGAGCGAAGTATCGCCCTCCCGCACCCTCTGCCACGCGTGACTGGCCAGTCCCGCCGCTCCGGCCCGGCGGGCGCACCGCCTGACGCCGTCCGGACCCTCCCGGTTCAGGATCGCGTCTCGAACCGCGGCGTCCACGGCGACCAGGTCGAAGATCCCCGTCCTGCCGCGGTAGCCGCGGCCGTCGCACGCGTCGCAGCCCACCGCGTCCAGCACGTCCGTGGCCCGCGCGGGCAGTCCCAGCTCCGCGAGCTCGTCCGCGCTGGCCGTCCGTGGCTTACGGCACCCTCTGCAGAGTCGACGCACCAGCCGCTGGGCCAGGACGCCGGCCAGGCCGCCCGCGACCAGGTAGGGCGCGGTGCCCATCTCCACGAGCCGTGACACCGCCGACGGCGCATCGTTGGTGTGCAGCGTGGAAAGCACCAGGTGGCCGGTCAGGGCGGCGGCCATGCCCACCTCCACCGTCTCGGCGTCGCGCATCTCTCCGACCATGACCACGTCGGGATCCTGTCGCAGCACAGCCCGTAGAGCCGAGGCGAACGTGAGCCCGGAGCGCGGCTGGACCTGGACCTGGGTCAGCCCCGCCAGCCGGTACTCGATGGGATCCTCGAGGGTGACCACGTTGCGGCGCTCGCGGTCGATGGATCCGAGGATGGCATAGAGAGTCGTGGTCTTGCCGCTCCCGGTGGGGCCGGTCACCAGCAGGCTCCCGTGCGCGCGCAGGAGGATCCGGTCCAGGCGCACCCGCAGCGGAGGCGGAAGCCCCAACTCCCCAAGGGCCATGCCGGCGTGCGCCGGGTCCAGCAGCCGCAGGACGGTCTTCTCTCCCTCGACCGTGGGCAGGGTCGAAACACGCAGCTCGATGTCGCGGGCGCCGACGCTCGCGGTGGCGCGGCCGTCCTGCGGCCTGCGTTTCACCGAGATGTCGAGGCCCGCGATGATCTTCAGGCGGGACACAACGGCGGCGCTCGCGGCCGCCGGAAAGTGCATGATCTCGCGCAACTCCCCATCGACCCTCGCGCGCACCAGGAGGCGATCCGCGCGTGGTTCGACGTGGACGTCGGACGCGCCGGCGTCCCACGCGCCCGCCAGGAGTCGTTCGACCATGGAGATCACGCCCGGCGCGGACAACGCGCGCACCGGGTGGCTGGCCACGCCGGCGCGCGGCGCGGTCGACGCGGCTGTCTCCGACGGGTGGGCGGGGGCATTCTGCGGTGGCCTCGTGGCCGAGGCCTCCAGGGCGGCCAGCGCCGCGTCGATCGTCCCGGGAGCCGCGACCGCGGGCTCCACGCGGCGGCCGGTTCGGAAGCGCAGGTCGTCCAGCGCGCCGGCGTTCAGCGGATCGTCCACCGCGACAATCAGGCGACCCTGGTCCAGGCGCAGGGGCACGACCCGGGCGCGTAGCGCCAGCGCCACGTCCACCGCGCCGACGGCGTCCGGATCGGCCTGCAGCGGACCCTCCAGGTAGGGCAGACGAAGCTGCCGTGCGAGCCCGCGCGCCACCTCCTCGGGCGCTGTGCCGTTCCTTACGAGCACCTCCCCCAGGCGCTCGCGCGTCCAGCGCTGCTCGGTCAGCGCGGCGCGTAGCTCCTCCGCGCTCACCGCGCCCGACGTCAGCAGAAGCTGCCCCAGGACGCGCGTCTGCGCACCCCCATCCCCCGCCCTTCCGGAATCGGCCACGCGGCAGCATGCGGCCGGAGCCCGGGCGACCCCATGGCAGACGCGGCGCGCGGTCCGCGGCGCGCGGGCGGCGCCCGGTGCGGCCGCTTTCCGCGCCGACCTGTTAGAATTGCGCCCATGGCGACGAGCGCGGGTCCCACGGTGCGGTTCGTCGAGGCGCGCAAGCGCTTCGGACCGCGGGGCGCCCTGGCGGGGGTGACGCTGGACGCGGGTCCCGGCGTCACGGCGGTCGTCGGCCCCAACGGCGCGGGCAAGACCACCCTGCTCTCGCTCGCCCTGGGGTTCCTGCGGCCGAGCGGCGGGAAGCTCGACATCGACGGCGCGACGCCCGCTCGCTGGGTGCGAAAGTGGGGCGCCGGCTACCTGCCCGAACGCGTGGACTTGCCCGGGAGGTGGCGGGTCGGGCCGACGCTCCGCGACCTGGCTCGGCTGTCCGGAGCGGACGCGCCGGCCGAGATGGCGCGCGAGGCCGAGACTCGCTTCGGCCTCGGGGAGCTACGCGACAGGCGCACGGACCGACTTTCGCGCGGCGAGCTGCAGCGCCTGGGCCTGGCGCAGGCGGCGCTGGGCCGGCCGCGGCTGCTGGCGCTGGACGAGCCCGGCCAGGGTCTCGATCCGGTCGGCCGTCGGGCGCTCAACGACTGGGTCGTGGAGCGGAGCGCGGCCGGGGCCACGGTGCTCCTCTCGACCCACGACGCCGCCCTCGCCGCGCGCCTCGCGGACCGGATCATCGTGCTGGAGAAGGGCGCCGTGCGCGACGTCATCGCTCCCGCGGCGGTCGACCGCACGCCCAGCTCCTACAGCATCGAGCTGGCCGAGGCCCACCCCCTGCTGGGGAGTTGGACCGGGTCCGACCGGCCCAGCGCGCTGGCGACGATTTCGGTGGAGGGGCCCCGGGACCTTGCCCGCCGCCTGGGCGAGCTCCTGGAGGGCGGCGCCCTGATCTCCCGCGTGGAGCCCAATGGGTCTCCGCTCGAGGCGCGGCTGCGCCAGGCACTCGAGGCGGCGCGATGATCGGCGCGGTCAGCCGCCTCGCGGCCTCCGAGGCGCGCGCACGCCTGGTGCTGGTCGGCGTCGTGGGGGTCCTCTTCCTGGCCGGAGCGTGGGCCACGTCCGCCACCGCCGGAGGAGCCGCCGACCCCAGCCTGGACGACGTTTTCCGCCTGGGCGGCTACCCACTCGTGTCGGCCGTGCTGCTGCTGGGCTGGACCGTGGGACGCTTCCCCCTGTTCGCGGCGATCGCGCTGTGCGCGGGCCTGGCGTGGGGCGGCCGCGTCCCTTCGCGCGCTCGCCTCGTACACGCTCGCGCGGTTCCCCGTTGGTTCGTCTACGGCACCCGCGCCGGGATGTTCGGCGCGCTGGCGTTTCTGGCGTCGGCCGCCGTGCTGCCGCTGTTCGACCTGCTCGTGCTGGGCACCTGGGCGGGCGCGGCGACCTTCACGCTGGCCGGGGCCTACGTCCTCGCGTACGGGAGCCTCACCGCGCTGCTGTCGGTGTGGACCCGCGCGGACGCGGCGGGCGCCGCGGTGCTCGCCGCGCTGGCGCACCTCTGGCACGGCGCGCTGCGCAGCGGGGCGGCCGACGCGGTGCCCCGGGGCGTCGGCCGGTTCTTCTCGCTCGTGCTGCCGCCCCAGGGGGCGCTGCACGCGCTGGAGGGCGCCTTCGCGGGCGTGGAGCCGATACCGTGGGACGCGTTCGGGTACGTGGCGGGGTACGCGGGACTGCTGGCGGCCCTGACCGCCGTGTCGCTGATGCTGCGCGACGTCTGAGGCCGAGCGCGTCCTCGGGCTACGACGCCGCCGCCGGGTCCTCGGCGGGCGCGGACGGCTCCACCCCCACGGCGCGCAGCAGCGCGGGCGCCACGTCCGTTATCGCCCCCAGGCCCTCGGCGAAGGCCCCCGCACCGTCTCCCACGACCAGTCCCAGCGCCGGGTTGCGCGTGTGCCCCGCGCGGGCGTCCTCGATGTTGCCGTGGTCGCTCGCGACCACCACCAGGACGGACCCGTCGAGCGCGGCGAGGAGCCCGCCCAGGAAGGCATCCACGCGCTCCAGGCTACGCCCCGCTGCCGATAGTTCGCCCGCGTGTCCGGCCTTGTCGGTTGAGTAGTGGGCGAACAGCGTCAGGTCGTGGTCGAGCGCGATGCGTGCGAGGTTGCGCCCAGCGGCCGCGGCGCCGATGTCCGGGACGTCCGCCCGGCCGAGGTGCTCGCGCCAGCCCCCGTTGGTAATGTCGCTCGCGATAGCGTCGCCGCGCTCCAGCGCCGGAGTCGACCGCGTGAGCAAGCCGGCACCCAGGGCGGCGATGACCGGCCCCGCGCGCAGCGGCATGGGCGGGCGGCGCGTCCCCACCGCGGAGATGATCTCCTCCGGGTAGGCGTTGGCGAAGGCGACCAAGCGACCCGCGCGCGCGGCGACCGCGAGCAGGCTCTCCTCGGCGACCAGCGGTCGCAGCGACACAGGCGTCCACGGACCGAAGTGGCGGCCGAAGCGGCGGGCGGCGTTGACCCCGGTCAGGAGGGCCGCCTGGCCGGTACCGCTCTGCGGCAGCCCGGGCGTGTCCAGGACCGCATCCAGCGCCACCGCGGCGGCGTGCCCCGCGGCCCCGGTCTGGCGCGGCGCGGAGCGGCTCGGCCGCTCCGGCAGGAGGCCGTCCAGGGTGGGCAGATCGGCGACCAGCGTGGCGTTCACCGAAGCATCCGCCGGCCCCACCCCAACGCCATCCAGAAAGACCAGAAGCGCGCGTCTACGCATCGGCCGTCAGGCGCGCCAAGGCCGCGCGGAGCGCGTCGACGTCACCGAGCACCTCCACCAGCTTGGAGCGGCCCGACGCGCCCTTGGCGACGGTGACCGCCGACCTGGAGACGCCGAGCGCGCGGGCCAGGAAGCGCGTGAGCGCGGCGTTCGCCTCGCCGTCCACCGGTGGCGCCGCCAGCCGCACGCGCAGGGCGTCGCCGTGGACGCCCGCGGCCTCGGTGCGGGAAGCCCGCGGCACAGCGCGCACGCGAAAGCGGATGCGGTCCGGGCCCACCCGGACGGGGATCGCCGATGTCGTCATCGCACCTGGCGGAAAAGCTGGCGAATCAGGGGAACGCCGGTCATTCTTGTATCGTCCGCATCACCCTTACGGAGTGAGCAATGCCCGAAGCTTTCCCCGACTTCGACACCAAGACGGCCGGGGCGTCGCCCGAGGAGTCGGATGGAACCGCTCGGGAGGGAGCTCCGCAAGGGGCCGGCCCGGACGCTCCCGGCTCGGAGGATGTGGACCCCAGGCCCGACGGCCCCGATCCCTGGAAGGAAGCGGATCCGTACGAGGGCGACCCCCTGGACGGCACGGGCGCGGCAGGCCTCATGAGACGCTGGGCCGGCGCGCGGACCGCGCAGAGCAAGGCCGGCCGGACGACGCTCCACCTCGCCGACCACGTCGAGGCCGTGGAGAGCCGGCTCGGAACCGTGCTGGGACGGCCCCTGCGTGACCGCGGCCTGGACGGCCTGGCGGCGCGCGTCGAGCGCAACCCGCTCGCGGCCGTCGCCGGAGCGTTTCTCGCAGGTTGGATCGTCAACCGAATCATCGACTGACCCTCCCCCGCCCGGGTTGCAACATCTCGCATACGCTTCACCGTAGGAGTCCATCCGCCCATGAAGAACCCAGCCAACACGAACGTCCGGCCCGCCATCCCGGCCCTACTCGCGCTGCTACTCGCCACCCCCGTCCTGGCTCAACGCATCTCCCTCCCGCTGTCCCGCGAGAGGCTCGAGCAACTGGCGGCGGAGAGCCCCAACGACGCCGCCGCGCACTACAACCTGGGCCTGGGGTGGTGGAGCGAGAAGAAGTACGACGAGGCCGAGGCGTCGTTTCTGGAGGCGACCGCCATCGAGCCGCGCTTCGCGGACCCGGAGTTCGCGCTCGCGTTCCTTCCCTTCGCGCGCGACGACGACCTGTGGGACGCGGTGTTCGACGTGCGGGATCGCGACGAGGAACAGCAGAAGATCCTGGAGGACACCGATCGGCGCTACCGGCGCGCGATCATGCTCGATCCGCTCGTCGACAAGAAGATCATGGGAGCGGTGCTGCCCAAGAAGAACGCGTACTTGGCCTTCGACGAGTTCTGGTCCGGTCTGTACGACGATTGGGTGCGAGGCTACGAGGATTTCCAGTTGGGGCGGTACGAGAGAGCGTACGAGCGACTGTCGACGATTCGGGAGAACACGATGACGAATCGCTCGGCACGGTCGACGGCGGGCATCGATACGAACCGGGACCTGCGTGGAAACAGGCGCAGCGAGGACCGCCTCAACGAGGGCATCCTCTGGTTCCACGGGCTGGCGGCGGCGCACGTGGGCGACTGGGAGCCCGCCATCGAGGATTTCGAGATCCTGGTCGAGCGGTCGCTGCGGCAGGAATTGGTGGACTCGCTGGTGTACGCCCCGCTCAACACCGGCGACTACCAGTTCATCCTCGGCGTGCTGCACAAGGAGGCCGGCGACGACCCGAAGGCCATCGAGTACTTCACCGACGCGCTCACGCGCGACCTGTCGCTGTTCATGGCCCACGTGCACATGGCCAACATCTTCGAGGCGCAGCGCCGGTTCGACCGCGCGCTGGAGGAGCGCCAGCGGGCGGTCAACGCCAACCCGGGAGACGGCAGCCTGCTGATGGAGCTGGGCCTGACGCAGTACCGGGCGGGGCAGCGGCAGGAGGCGGCCCGTAGCCTCGAACAGGCCCAGGAGGTCAATCCCCGGGACGCGCGGCCGCTGTACCTGCTGGGCCTCGTGCGAGTCGCCCTGGGAGACGGCGACGGGGCCTACCAGGCCTTCGAGCAGTTCGTGGAGCGCGCCCCCGCGCGGCTGGGTCAGCAGATCCAGGACGCGCGCGCGCGCCTCGACGCGATGAAGCAGTGACCCGCCTCCTCAGGCGCGCCACCCTGGTGGTCACGGCGGCCGGCATGGCCGTCTGCACGGCGCCGCTGGCGGGCCAGAACCCCGCCTACGAAGAGCTGCAGAACTTCTCCTCGGTGCTGAACCACGTCCGCCTCAACTACGTGGACTCGGTGAGCTACCGCGAGCTGGTACGGGCGGCGATCGACGGCGTGCTACGCTCGCTGGACCCGCACAGCTACTTCGCCGAGCGCGGCGCGTGGGACAAGCGCGCGGCGTTCGAGGCCGGCGAGGCCGCGTGGTGCGGCATCACGCTCGAGCGGGTAGGCGAAGAGATCGTCGTGCTGTCGGTCGATCCCGGTGGGCCCGCCGACCGCTCGGGCGTGCGCCCGGGTGACAGGCTCCTGACCGTCGCGGACACGTCGGTGGCCGGCCTGAGCGCCGTGGAGGCGGAGGCGGAGCTGATCGGCGACGAGGGCACGAAGGTGACCCTGGCCTTCGAGCGGGGCCCGCGCTTCGAGCCCGACACGCTGCGGGTGAGCCTCGAGCGCAAGCGGCCGAACGCCCGGTCGGTACGCAACGTCCGCCTGCTGGACCAGCGCACCGGCTACCTCCGCTTGACCCGCTTCCGCGCTGACGCGGGTGAGGAGCTGCGGGACGCCATCGAGCGCCTGAGAGATAACGGCGCGGATCGGCTGATCCTGGACCTGCGGGGCAATCCCGGGGGAGCGCTGAACGCAGCGCTCGACGTGGCGGGCCTGTTCCTGCCCAAACGCGCGGTGGTCTTCCGGATGTTCGGCCGCAAGGCGGACACCAACGCCGAGGCCTCCCTCGACCGCGCCGGACCCTTCCAGCGGATGGCGCTCGTGGTCCTGGTGGACGCCTCGTCGGCGAGCGCCTCGGAAGCCGTGGCGGGCGCCCTCCAGGATCACAGACGCGCGGTGATCGTCGGGCGGCGCACCTTCGGCAAGGCGCTGGCGCAGGCGCCGTTCTTTCTGCCGGGCGGGGACGTGGTGTGGCTTACGATCGGCCGGATCTGGACGCCCTCAGGACGAAGCCTGCAGCGGGAGTACCGCAATCGCACCATCGAGGCCTACCGCGAGGACGCGGGCTCACCGGATCGGGGGCGGGCGGCGGACGAGGATGGCGCGCCCGGCGAAGAAGAGCGCGGCGGCGTGGCCCCGGATCTACCCGTGGAGAGGCCCGGAGCGCCGCCCGCCTGGTGGAGCGCGGCGCTGGAGCAGGACCTTCAGCTCGCGGTCGCGGACAGCGTGGCGCAAACCCTCCCGGAGTCGCCGGAGAGCCGGGCGGAATGGCTGACCAACCCCGACCGCTGGGGGACGGCGTTGCTCGAGCCCTTCATGGAGTCGGCGCGGGCGGCGTTGGGGCCGCTCCCGGACCCCGAGTCGGACGCGTCCTCCACCATGGCGACCCTGCTCGCGGCGAGGGTCGCGGAGGTTCGCTGGGGCGAGGACGCCGGCCTGGAGCTGAGGCTGTCCACCGACGTCGACGTCCTGGCCGGGCTGGAGGTGCTCAGCCGCTGACCCCCGGGACGACCCGCTGCCGGAACACTTGCCGCGCAGCCGCGATTCTTGCATCCACCATGTGTGGTTGTGGGTCGGGCCGCCCAGGCGGCCCAGCGGGGGACGCCCGCGAACGATCCGCTTGAACGGCCTCCCACAGAATCGAGCATGAGGCGACACAACGCCGCCAAGATCCCATCGATTCGCGCAAGCAGCGCAATTGGTGCCACCGCTGCCGTGTTGGCGATGGTGCTGGCCGGCGCGCATGGCCTGGTGGCTCAGGCGAACGACCGCATGGGTCCGATCCGGTCCGAATGGCGGACCGACTTCGACACGTTCTCGGTCGATCCCGACTCGCTCTACCGGTTCGGTCCGCGCAACGCCATTCCGGCGCTCACCGATCCGGGGTTCGAGACGCAGGAGTCGACGAGCGGCTGGCTGGGCGACCGCGAGCCGGTCGTGGTGGTCAGTCAGGGCGATGAGACCCGAGCGTACCCGGTGCAGATCCTCATGCT